>CAJXPE010000036.1 GCA_913057965.1 uncultured Marixanthomonas sp.
TCTACACGTAAGGAGTCGTCGGCAGCGTCAGATGTGTATAAGAGACAGCCCATGAGTCCGTGTAAAACAACAACTGGCGTGCCTTCACCCAGTTCTATATATTTAAATTTTCCTTCTTCGTGTATTTGGTTCGCCATTCAATACTGAAATTATTAGAAGCAAAAGTAATCAAAATTATAGAACAATAGCTTTCTTCCTAAAAGACAGTGCAATATTAATTTATGTAAAGAACTCTTATTCTCTAAAGAAAATTTAATAAACAACTAAACCTTTTTCTGTGCGCTATAAATGGCTAATATGCTTTGATTAAAAAGGTTATTAACAATAAAACTGTCCTCGACACTGAAAAATTAGTAAGTGGTAAAACTTATCAACAAAGTGGTAAAAAGTGGTAAAAAGTGGTAAAACTTCTTTATATTTGAAACTAATAATAGCCAAAAAGTAACCCCTTAGTGCTCAATTTAATAGGTACATACGAATGTAAAGCAGACTCGAAAGGTCGGGTCATGATGCCGTCTGCGCTAAAGAAACAGTTAGCTCCAGTAACGCCTAATGGCTTTGTTGTTAAGCGTGCAGTTTTTCAGCCGTGCCTTGAGTTGTACCCAATGGATGAATGGAATGAACTTATGGCTAAGATGGGCAAGCTAAATCGATTTAACCGTAAAAACAACGATTTTATCCGTCGCTTTACGGCAGGAGTTAAGACGGTTGAACTGGATGCTACAGGCAGGCTATTGATACCAAAAGACTTGATGTCTTTTGCTGGTTTGAATAAAGAATTAGTGCTCTCTTCAGCGATAAATATTGTAGAGATTTGGGATAAAGAAAAATACGAACAAGCCATTAACGATGCTGCTAGTGATTTTGCAGACCTGGCTGAGGAAGTAATGGGCGATGTCAACGATGATGATCATGGAATATCATAATCCGGTATTATTAACCGAAACGGTTGATGGGTTAAATATAGGTCCTAATGGGGTGTATGTTGATGTGACCTTTGGAGGTGGCGGGCATTCGCGAGAAATATTAAAGCGTCTTGGTGAAAACGGCAAATTGATAGCCTTTGACCAAGACAAGGATGCGCTTGAGAATGCTATCGACGACCCGAGGTTTTTATTGATTAATGAAAATTTCAGATTTCTCAAGCGCTTCTTACGCTTTTACGGCTATAAAGAAGTTGATGGAGTTTTAGGTGATTTTGGAGTTTCATCGCATCAGTTTGATGTAGCAGAACGTGGTTTTTCAACTCGTTTTGAAGCTGATCTGGATATGCGGATGAATCAAAAAAGTGAATTTTCGGCATTTAACGTGGTTAATAATTATGATGAGAAGCAATTGCGAAGCGTGTTGTCTCAATACGGTGAGTTAAGAGCAGCAGCCGGAATGGCGCGTGTAATCGTTGAGGCAAGACTTGATGGCGAAATAAAAACTAGCGAACAGCTTAAGAAGGCATTAGGACGTTTTCTGCCAAAGCATAGGGAGAACAAAATATTGGCTCAAATTTATCAAGCTATTCGTATAGAGGTAAATCAAGAGCTAGAGGTTTTAAAAGAATTTTTATTGCAAACGCAAGAAGTTTTAAAACCTGGCGGGAGATTGAGTTTGATAAGCTATCATTCATTGGAAGATCGTTTGGTAAAAAGATATATGCGAGACGGTCAGTTTCAAGGACAGCCCGAGAAAGATATGTTTGGAAGAGTAGAGGTTCCTTTTAAACGAGTGGGAAAATTTATAATTCCTTCAAAAGAAGAAATAAAAGAAAATAACCGTGCTCGTAGTGCTAAACTTCGAGTAGCAGAAAAATTATAATGAAGAAAAACTTTTACAACATAATAAAAGGGAAGTTTTTGGTGAATGATGACGCGCTTAAAAATTGGCGTTTCATATTTTTCCTGTCATTGTTAGCGCTGGTTATGATAGCAAGTTCGCATAGTGCTGATAAAAAAGTGTACCAAATAGCGAAGCTAAATAATGAAGTAAAAGAATTAAAAAGTGAATATCTAGACATTCGAAAACGGCTCATGCAAACTCGGATGGAAAGTAAAATTGAAGTGGCGATGGCAAAAAGGGGATTAAGGCCCTCGGTTACGCCCCCTCAGAAAATTAAAATTATAAACAAAGAATAGTACGGTGGCTGTAGAAGAAAAGAACATATTGAACCGCCTTTATATTATCGCAGGATGTATGTTCATCTTCGCGATTGCTGTTGCTGTTAAATTGGTTAACATTCAATTTGTTGAAGGTGAAGAGTACCGTGAGTTGGCGCTTAAAAACACTACTCGAAACTTTACAATCCCAGCGAATAGAGGTAATGTGTACGCTGAAGACGGCAGTTTGTTGGCCACTTCGGTTCCTAAATATGATATACGGTTTGATGCCGTAACCGTTTCTTCAGAAAATTTCAAAAATAACATAGTGCCACTTTCTAAGGAAATGGGCAATATGTTCAACCGTCCTGCTTCGTATTATCAGAATGTATTCAGAAAAGCGCGGGCTAATAAAAACCGGTACTTATTAATTGCTCGGAATTTAGGCTACTCAGACTATATAAAACTGAAAAATTTTCCGCTGTTCAAATTAGGGCCCTACAAAGGCGGAATTATCGTAGAGCAGCGCACCGTGCGCGAACATCCATTAGGGAAGGTAGCGGAGCGTTTGGTTGGGAATCAAAAAAATAACAGCCCTGGAGTCTATGAAGTAGGTTTTGAAGGAGCTTTTGATGAATATTTAAGAGGAAAAGAAGGAAAGCGCTTAAAACAAAAAATTGCTCGCGGTCAATGGAAACCAGTTTTTGATGAAAATGAAGTAGAGCCTCAGGATGGCTACGATGTGATTTCAACCATCAACGCGAATATTCAGGATATTGCGCATCACGCGTTGTTAAAACAAATGGAACATTACGAAGCCGAGCACGGTTCTGTAATTGTAATGGAGGTAAAAACAGGAGAAATAAAAGCCGTTGCCAACCTTGGAAGAACGTCCAACGGAAATTACTACGAAAAATTAAATTATGCGGTAGGCGAAAGCCACGAGCCGGGTTCTACGTTTAAGGTGATGGCGATGATGGCCGCTTTGGAAGATGAAAAGATAGATACAACAACGGTAGTTGATACCAAAGAAGGTAGAAAGCGTTTTTACGGTCGTTATATTCACGATTCCAAACACGGAGGGTATGGCGAAATATCTGCAGCAAAAGCATTGGAGGTGTCTTCAAACATTGGATTGGCGACGATTATAGATGACGCGTATGCTGAAAATCCAGAGCAGTTTATCGATCACTTAAAGGAATGGCGCTTAGATAAAAAAATAGGTATTAAAATAAAAGGAGAAGGCAAACCTGTAATCCCTGAACCGGGACACGAATTATGGAGTAAAAATGCGCTGCCCTCAATGGCATATGGATACAACTTAAGATTGACTCCTCTGCAAACCTTGGCGTTCTATAATGCTATTGCTAACGACGGTGTTATGGTAAAGCCAAGGTTTATTAAAGAAATAAGAGCTTGGAACCATGAAGTTGAAACGTTTGATACGGAAGTTGTAAACGATCAAATTTGTTCAGAAAAAACCTTGTATGAAATTCGGGACATCTTAAAAAACATTGTGAGACGCGGAACTGGGAAGCCTCTATATTCTAAATATTTTTCCATGGCAGGAAAAACAGGAACCGCTCGTACCGAATATTGGATGGATGATTGGGAAAAAGACCGTCGGTATATTTCGTCTTTCTCAGGGTATTTTCCAGCTGATAATCCAAAATACTCTTGCATTGTAGTGATTCACAAACCCAGTACTAAGAAAGGCTATTATGGAGCGGATGTTACTGGTCCAGTTTTTAAGCGTATTGCTCAAAAGATTTTTACCGACTCACCATTAATTGCTGAAATAGCAAATGTCAATGAGGAAGATCCCATTTTAGAAAAGGATTACGAAACGTATTATCCAAAAGCACAGGCTCATTATACAAAGGTTCCAAATGTAAAAGGAATGGCAGGTATGGATGCTGTGTCGTTGCTAGAAAATTTAGGCTTGAAAGTACAAATTGTAGGAAATGGCACCGTAGCCAATCAGTCTATAGAATCTGGAGAAGCATTAAAACGAGGACAACAAATAACATTGAAATTATCGTGATAATATTAAAAGACATACTCTACAAAATTCCAATCGAAAAAACGATAGGAAGCACTACAGTGGCTGTTCGTAATATCGAGTTTGACTCAAGGAGCGTTGGGCTTAACGATGTTTTTGTTGCTATAAAAGGAACGGTTTCAGATGGTCATGACTATATTTTAAAAGCTTCGGAACAAGGAGCTTTGGTTGTCATTTGTGAAACGCTTCCCGAAACAATCATCAATGGCATCACTTACGTGCAAGTGGCCGATTCGCATAAAGCATTGGCAATTTTGGCCGCCAATTATTACGAAAATCCATCAGAAAATATAAAACTCGTTGGCATTACCGGAACAAACGGTAAAACCACTATTTCAACCTTGCTGTATGATTTATTTACAGCAGCGGGATACAAAACAGGACTGATTTCCACTGTTAAAGTAATGGTAGGCGATACTCGTTACGGAGCAAAACGAACAACCCCAGATTCAGTTACAATAAACCGCTATTTACAAGAAATGGTGGAAGCCGGAGTTGATTATTGCTTTATGGAAGTGAGTTCTCACGGAATTCATCAAAAACGTACAGAAGGATTGCATTTTGCAGGTGGTATCTTCACCAACCTGTCTCACGAGCATTTAGATTATCACAAAGATTTTAAGGAATACCGAGACGTTAAAAAGAAGTTTTTCGACCAGTTGCCAAAATCAGCTTTCGCTTTAACAAACGCAGATGATAAAAATGGAGCGGTAATGCTTCAAAATACTGCTGCTAAAAAATATACCTACGCCTTAAAAAGCTACGCAGATTATAAAGCACAAATACTGGAAAACAATTTTACCGGTTTGTTATTGAAAATTAACAACAATGAAGTGTGGGTGAAATTGATTGGTTCTTTCAACGCCTATAATATGTTGGCGATTTTTGGAGCTGCCGATATTTTAGGAATGGAAATGCTGGAGTTACTTCAACTAATGAGTACGTTGGAAAGTGTTGACGGACGTTTTCAATATATGATTTCAGAAAAAAAGATAACAGCTATTGTTGATTATGCTCATTCCCCAGATGCTTTAAAAAATGTTTTGGAAACCATCAACAGCATTCGTACCGGAAATGAAGAATTGATAACCGTAGTAGGTTGTGGCGGTGATCGTGATGCAACAAAACGTCCTATAATGGGCAAAATTGCTGCTACGTTGAGTACAAAAGTGGTGTTTACCAGTGACAATCCGCGTACGGAGGATCCCGATAAAATTGTAGAAGAAGTAGAAGCGGGTGTCCCTGCGGAATATTTCAACAAAACTGTGTCGATAACCAATAGAAAACAAGCGATTAAAAATGCTTGTCAAATGGCGAATGAAAACGACATCATATTAATTGCTGGAAAAGGGCATGAAACGTATCAAGAGATTAATGGTGAGCGAATAGATTTTGACGACTTTAAAATAGTAAACGAATTTTTAACCGCCCTAAATAAATAATCATGCTGTACTACTTGTTTGAATATTTAGAGAAAGAGTACCAGTTCCCGGGAGCGAGCCTTTTTGGGTTTATCACCTTTAGAGCTGCCTTGGCGGTAATTTTATCGCTTTTCATTGCTACGGTTTATGGAAAAAAAATAATCAAGTATTTGCAACGTCAGCAAATGGGTGAAAGTATTCGCGACCTAGGATTGGAAGGACAGAATGAAAAAGCTGGTACCCCAACAATGGGCGGACTCATTATCATTTTGGCGACTTTAGTTCCAGTTCTTTTATTCGCCAAGTTGGAGAACATCTACGTAATTATGTTAATCGTAACTACCATTTGGATGGGAATCATTGGTTTTATTGACGATTATCTTAAAAAATTCAAGAACGATAAAGCGGGTTTACCGGGGAAATTTAAAATTATTGGTCAAATAGGCTTAGGTATTTTTGTTGGGGTGACCATGTATATGCATCCTGGTGTTACCGTAAAACGTAAAATAATACAGCCTACAAATAAAACTGAAATCGTTGCCGCAAATAAATCGCAAGAAGAATTTAATCCTGAAGAAAAAACCCTGCTAACAACCATTCCTTTTATAAAGGAAAATGAGTTTAACTATGAAAAATTAGTCAGTTGGGCAGGCGAAGAATACACGAAATACGTCTGGATTATTTTTATACCAATTGTCATATTTATCATTACCGCCGTCTCAAATGGAGCCAATCTTACGGATGGTATTGATGGTTTAGCAGCAGGCTCTTCTGCTATCATAGGAATTACCCTCGCCATTTTTGCATGGGTATCTGGTAACGTGATTTTTTCCGATTACTTGAACATCATGTACATCCCACATACGGGGGAGTTGACCATTTTCATAACCGCATTTGTAGGGTCGCTTATTGGGTTTTTGTGGTACAATGCGTATCCCGCCCAAGTATTTATGGGCGATACAGGAAGTCTCACTATTGGAGGAATTATAGCGGTTATGGCTATTGCCATTCGAAAAGAGTGGCTAATCCCTATTCTCTGCGGGATTTTCTTAATGGAAAACCTTTCCGTGGTGCTACAAGTTGGGTGGTTTAAATACACGAAGAAAAAGTTTGGCGAAGGGAAGCGTATTTTCAGAATGTCGCCCCTACATCATCACTATCAGGTAAAAGGATTTCACGAAAGTAAAATTGTAACCCGATTTTGGATTATAGGAATTTTCCTAGCGATTCTGACAATTGTTACGCTTAAAATTAGATAACAATGGCAGAACGGTTAGTGATTTTAGGAGCCGGTGAAAGTGGAGTAGGAACGGCTCTCTTAGGAAAGAAAAAACATTTTAAAGTCTTTGTTTCAGACTTCGGAAAAATAAAAGAAACGTATAAACAAGTTCTTATACATAATGAGATTGAGTGGGAAGAAGAAGGCCATAGTGAAGATAAAGTGCTTTCGGCAGATGTTGTAATGAAAAGTCCGGGAATTCCCGATACGGCTCCAATTATTAAAAACCTGAAAAGTAAAGACGTTAAAGTGATTTCTGAAATCGAATTTGCTTCAACATTTACTGATGCAGCCATCGTAGGAATTACGGGAAGTAATGGAAAAACAACAACTGCCACGCTAACCTATGAAGTATTGAAAAAGGGAGGCATGAATGTCGCTTTAGGTGGAAATGTAGGGAAGAGTTTTGCACAGCAAGTTTCCGAAGAAAAGTTTACAAGCTATGTGTTGGAGTTAAGTAGCTTTCAATTGGACGGAATTGAAACATTTAAACCACATATAGCTGTTTTAACCAACATTACGCCGGACCATTTAGATAGATATGATCATGACTTTAATAAATACATCGCTGCAAAATTTAGAATAGCAATGAATCAAACAGCTGATGATTACTTTATTTATGATGCAGATGATGCGGTGATTACAAAATGGCTTTCAGAACACCCAATACAATCTCGATTACTGCCTTTTTCAGCAAAAAAAGAACTGAAACAAGGTGCTTATATAAAAAACAACGAAATAATAATAACAATAGATAATAACCAATTTACTATGCCAATCTCAACGTTAGGATTAAAAGGAGAACACAATACTAAGAATGCTATGGCGGCCTCGACTGTCGCTAAACTTTTAAAGATTAGAAAAGCAACTATTCGTGAATCGATGGAGAGCTTTCAAGGGGTGGAGCACCGCCTTGAAAAAGTCTTAAAAATTAATAATGTGATGTACATTAATGATTCTAAGGCTACCAATGTAAACGCAACCTTTTATGCGTTGGATAGTATGGAAAGTCCAACGGTATGGATTGTTGGTGGTGTGGATAAAGGAAATGATTATTCAGATTTACTTCCGTTGGTGAACGAGAAAGTAAAAGCTATTGTTTGTTTAGGAATCGATAATGAAAAACTAACGAAGCAGTTTGGAAACATCGTTGATATGATGGTGGAGACACAATCGATGCAAGAGGCAGTACAAATAGCATATAGATTAGCAGAACGAGGTGATAATGTATTGTTATCACCAGCCTGCGCAAGCTTCGATTTGTTTACAAACTATGAAGATAGAGGAAGACAATTTAAAGAATCAGTTAGACACTTATAAGAGATAATAAGAATATCAATGCGGGAAATATTTCAACATATTAAAGGAGATCGGGTAATATGGGCCACTGTGGCACTATTAGCTGTGTTTTCCTTTTTGCCTGTATATAGTGCCAGTAGTAATTTGGCTTATTTATACGGAGATGGAAGTACGTTGCCGTATTTGCTCAAGCATTGTGCGCATCTATTATTAGGTTTTGCCATATTATACGGCGTTCATAAGATACCGTTTCATTACTTTAGAGGTTTGTCCATTATTGCGTTGCCATTGGTTGTGGTATTGTTATTATTGACGTTAGGACAAGGAACTACTATTGACGGAGCAAATGCCAGTCGCTGGATTCGTGTGCCTTTTGTAGGCGTTACTTTTCAGACTTCTACATTGGCGGCAGTCGTATTGTTAACCTATGTAGCCCGGTATTTATCTAAAATAAAAGGAGAAGCGGTAACTTTTAAAGAGACGTTACTTCCGCTTTGGCTACCTGTATTTATTGTATTAGCTCTAATCCTGCCCGCTAACTTTTCAACCACGGCCATCATATTTGCCATGGTCGTTGTGTTGGTGTTTGTAGGGGGATATCCAATAAGATATTTAGGAATCATTTTAGGCGCAGGACTGTTGTGTTTAACCTTGTTTGTTTTGACGGCAAAAGCCTTTCCGGGTGTGTTCCCAAACCGTGTGGATACATGGATTAGTCGAGTAGAAAATTTTGCGGATGGAGAAGATACTGAAGCCGATTATCAGATTGAAAAAGCAAAAATTGCCATTGCTTCTGGTGGAATTACGGGATTAGGGCCTGGTAAAAGTGTTCAGAAAAACTTTTTGCCGCAATCCTCTTCCGATTTTATCTATGCCATTATTGTAGAAGAATTCGGCCTGGTAGGAGCCTTGTTTTTAATGTCGCTATACTTATTTCTATTGTTTAGGTTAGTAATTGTGGCTCATAAATCAACTTCCATTTTTGGAAAACTATTAGTGGTTGGCGTAGGCTTGCCCATCGTGTTTCAGGCATTAATTAATATGGCTGTAGCCGTAGAATTGTTTCCGGTAACGGGACAAACACTACCATTGGTAAGTAGTGGAGGAAGCTCTATTTGGATGACGTGTTTAGCTATAGGAATGGTATTAAGCGTAAGTGCCAATCGGCAAATAAAGAAAGAGAAAGAAGAACGAGAAGAAAACCCTTTAGATGTTTTAAGTGAAACCATATAAATTCATCATATCAGGCGGCGGAACCGGAGGACATATCTATCCGGCGATTGCCATTGCAGACGAACTTCAGCGACGATATCCTGAAGCAGAATTCCTGTTTGTAGGCGCCAAAGATCGTATGGAGATGGATAAAGTACCACAAGCTGGTTACAAAATTGAAGGATTGTGGATTTCAGGAATACAGCGAAAACTGAGTTTAAAAAACGTGATGTTTCCTTTTAAATTGATTTCAAGTTTATTAAAATCTAAAAAAATATTAAAGCAATTTAAGCCTACCGTTGCTATTGGGACCGGAGGCTATGCAAGCGCGCCATTATTACGAAGTGCTTCACAAAAAGGAATTCCGTGTGTAATTCAAGAACAAAATAGTCACGCTGGCATCACCAATAAATGGCTTAGTAGCAAAGCAAACACTATTTGTGTTGCCTATAACGGGATGGAGAAGTTTTTCCCTTCTGAAAAAATAGTATTTACCGGAAATCCTGTGCGACAGGATTTAATTGATATTTCAGAAAAAAGGACTGAAGCGCAACAGTTTTTTAATCTGGATGCGAATAAAAAAACGTTACTGGTATTAGGTGGAAGTTTAGGGGCAAAAAAAATTAATGAATTAATAAATACTTCGCTTTCGTTTTTTGAAGAAAAAAATGTTCAGGTCATTTGGCAGTGCGGGAAGTTTTATGAAGAAACTTATAAAAACAAAACTACTGGAACGATTCATGTTCATGCGTATTTAAATAGAATGGATTTGGCATATGCAGCGGCAGATATTATTATTTCAAGAGCAGGTGCTTTATCGGTTTCGGAACTATGTTTGGTAGGGAAGCCAGTTATTTTTATTCCATCGCCTAACGTGGCAGAAGATCATCAAACTAAAAATGCACAGGCGGTTTCAGAAAATAATGCCGCTATTTTGTTAAAAGAAAATCAATTGGAGGAACATTTTGAAAGGAAATTTTCAGCTTTGCTTTCTTCTTCAGCGAAACAAAAAGAACTTTCTGAAAACATAAAAAAAATGGCAAAGCCCAATGCCACAAAAGACATCGTAGCAGAGATTGAAAAGTTAATTTTTAAACAAAAAGCGAGTTAATTAATGAAGCATTTAGATAACATACAAACTCTTTATTTTATCGGTATCGGTGGTATCGGGATGAGTGCGTTGGCTCGTTATTGTAAGCTAAAAGGGTACGATGTGTTGGGGTATGATAGAACGAAGAGTGACATTACAGAAACCTTAGAAAAAGAAGATATTTCGGTTTCTTTTATCGATACAATCGAAGCGATTTCAAAACATAATTTCGATAAAGAAACAACCTTGATAATCAAAACCCCGGCTGTTAAACAAAGTAATATCTTGACTTGGTTTCAAGAAAATGAATACAACATCATAAAACGAGCAGCTTTGCTAGGGGAAGTCACCAAAGACACTTTTTGTTTAGCTGTTGCTGGAACCCATGGGAAAACCACCACTTCGGCTATTTTAGGACACTTGTTAGCAGAAACAGGAATGGCGGTTACCGCTTTTTTAGGTGGTATAGCAGAGAATTATAATTCCAACTTCATTTCAAACGGGACACAAATTACAGTGGTCGAAGCTGATGAATTTGATCGTTCGTTTATGCAATTACGTCCAGATATAGCGTGTATCACATCTATGGATCCCGATCATTTGGATATTTACGGAGATGTTGCAGAATTTGAAAAAACGTTTAAAGATTTTGCATCGCTAGTTCCTGAAAAAGAACATTTATTACATAAAAAAGGCTTATCGTTAAACGGAAAAACAGTTGGCATTGAAGAAAAAGCCGATTATGAAGCTCAAAACGTTCGTATTGAAGATGGCGGGTATGTATTTAACCTAAAAACACCAACCCGAACTCTTGAAGATTTACGATTTTATTTACCCGGAAAACATAACCTACATAATGCTGTAACAGCTCTGGGTATGGCGATTTTAGCAGGTTCCCCAACCCGTCGCCTGCCCGAAGCGTTACAAAGTTTTAAGGGTGTACAGCGTCGATTCTCTTATAGGATTAAAACCGATGATTTGGTGCTGATTGATGATTATGCACATCACCCAACCGAATTGGATGCATTACATCAAGCAGTGGCTGAAATGTACCCCAATGAATCAAAAATGATTGTTTTTCAGCCGCATCTTTTTAGTCGGACAAAAGATTTTGTAGAAGGATTTGCTAAAAGCTTATCAAAATTTGATGAGATAATGCTGATGGATATCTATCCGGCACGGGAAGAACCCATGGAAGGAATTACCTCAAAATGGTTGCTGGAAAAGATTGATTCGGAGCATAAAAAGTTGGTGTCAAAAGAAGATTTACCTAAAGCTGTACAACAATCAACTTGTAAAGTAAAAGTAATGGCAGGCGCTGGGGATATTGGTGTTGAAGTAAATAATGTAAAGAAATATTTAGAACATGAAGCGTAGTTGGGAGTACATAAAATTTGTGTTACTATTTGGTTTAGTTGTGTTTTTATTCAGCTTTACCAAACAACGAAATAGTAGTAGAAATTTAGAAAAAACCAACATAGAATTTTTAGATGAAGGGAGTCCTTTTATCACCCGCAATACAGTTAATAAATTGTTGATACAAAATTACGATACCGTTACGAGCATCCGTAAAGATAAGTTAGTTTTGAAAGAGGTGGAGTCTCGTTTGCTTGAAAACGATATGATATTTGATGCTCAGGTGTTTATTACGTTATCTGGAACACTTGGAGCTAAAATTAAACAAAGAAAACCATTGGGTAGAGTTGCTGCCTCGCCAGATTATTATATTGATGAAGAAGGCAAGAAAATGCCATTGTCATCAGTTTACACAGAAAGGGTGCCATTAATAACAGGAGTTTCTAAATCAAACTTTAAAGAATTAACTCCCTTATTAAAAGCTATAGAAGAAGACCCTTTTATGAAAAGCAGTGTAGTAGGTCTCGAGTACCAAAGAGATGAAACTATTATAATAAGATTACGAAAACACGATTTTAAAGTGCTTTTTGGAAAACCAAAAGCCATTGCTGATAAGTTTCAAAACTTTAAGGCATTTTATAAAAAAACAAAACAAGATAATATGCTTTCTAGCTATACATTGGTCAACTTAAAGTTTGGAGATCAAGTAGTAGCGACAAAAAAATAAGGCCATGGAAAACGAAAACATAGCTGTAGGATTAGATATAGGGACCACGAAGATTGTTGCCATGATTGGCCGTAAAAACGAGTACGGTAAAATGGAAATTTTAGGCATTGGAAGGTCTAAAAGTCTAGGTGTGCACAGAGGTGTTGTTAATAACATTACTCAAACCATACAGTCCATACAACAAGCTGTACAAGATGCGGAAACCTCTTCAGGAATGAAGATCGATAATGTTATGGTGGGAATTGCCGGCCAGCATATACGTAGTTTACAACACAGTGATTATATAACCCGAAGTGATAGTGATGAAGTAATTGATGAAACTGATATAGAGCGCTTATGCAATCAAGTACACAAATTAGTGATGCTTCCAGGGGAAGAAATTATTCACGTACTTCCACAGGACTTTAAAGTAGATGGACAAGCAGAAGTAAAAGAGCCTATTGGTATGTATGGGGGTCGTTTAGAAGCCAATTTTCATGTGGTAGTAGGCCAAGTTTCGTCTATCAGAAATGTAGGTCGATGTATTAAAAGTGCCGGATTAAATCTTTCGGCAATTACATTAGAACCATTGGCATCAGCAAATGCAGTATTAAGTAGGGAAGAAAAAGAAGCGGGTGTTGCGTTGATTGACATCGGTGGCGGTACCACCGATTTAGCCATTTTTAAAGATGGAATTATACGTCATACCGCAGTGATTCCTTTTGGTGGTGGTGTAATAACAGAGGATATAAAAGAAGGCTGTTCTATTATCGAAAAACAAGCCGAATTACTGAAAATTAAGTTTGGTTCAGCTTGGCCGGGTGAAAATAAGGAAAACGAAATTGTTTCCATACCTGGTTTACGAGGACGAGAACCGAAAGAAATTACCCTTAAGAACCTTTCAAAAATAATCCATGCGCGTACTGTCGAAATAATTGAACAGGCGTACTTGGAAATAAAAAATTACGGTCACGAAGAACAAAAGAAAAAATTAATTGGCGGAATTGTATTAACAGGCGGTGGAGCTCAATTGCAGCATTTAAAGCAATTGGTCGAGTATATAACTGGAATGGACACCCGTATAGGCTATCCAAACGAGCATTTAGCAGGTAGCAGCGATGATGAAACTACAAGTCCTACGTATGCAACGGCAGTAGGATTGGTGCTTAGTAGCTTAGATAATCAGGAGAAAGCACAGCAAAAAAAGCAACAAAAAGAAGTGGTAGCTTCAGAAGAAAAAGATACAGAAGAAGTTGTTGATACGACTGAAGAAAAGAAAACCGAAACCAAAGAACCACCAAAAGAGCGCAAACGTTTTCTAGATAAATGGGCTGAAAAGTTCAAAGAATTTCTAGATAACGCAGAATAAAAAATTAAAAAAAGAAAAGAAAAAGAAACCTCACAAAAATAAACAATATGAGCAGCAACACAGATTTTGATAACATATCGTTCGACCTGCCAAAAAATCAATCAAACGTCATAAAGGTGATTGGTGTTGGCGGTGGCGGTAGTAACGCGATCAATCACATGTTCAACCAAGGAATTAAAGGGGTTGACTTTGTGATTTCAAATACTGATTCACAAGCACTTGAAAACAGTTCAGTACCTATTAAAATACAATTAGGTGTTTCGTTAACTGAAGGGCTAGGAGCAGGAGCAAACCCTCAAATAGGGGAGCAATCTGCTATGGAAAGTATGGAAGAAATTAAAAGCATGCTCACAACCAATACCAAAATGATTTTTATCACAGCCGGAATGGGTGGTGGTACGGGTACTGGAGCAGCGCCAATTATTGCTAAAATGGCAAAAGAATTGGACATTTTAACGGTTGGGATTGTTACTATTCCATTTCAGTTTGAAGGAAAAACACGAAACGAACAAGCACAGATTGGGGTTGAGAAATTACGTCAAAACTGTGATTCTCTAATTGTTATTAATAATAATAAACTGCGAGAGGTTTATGGAAACCTTGGTTTTAAGGCTGGATTCTCGAAAGCAGACGAAGTATTAGCCACAGCTGCTCGTGGTATTGCTGAAGTAATAACACATCACTACACACAAAACATTGACTTGCGCGATGCCAAAACGGTACTTGCTAATAGTGGTACTGCTATTATGGGTAGTGCAAGTGCTACTGGTGCTAAAAGAGCGAGTGAGGCTATTGGAAAGGCGCTTGATTCTCCATTATTGAATGACAATAAAATTAAAGGCGCCAAAAATGTATTGCTGCTTATCGTTTCAGGGACCGAAGAGATTACCATTGATGAAATTGGCGAAATAAGTGATCATATTCAAGATGAAGCAGGTCACAGTGCTAATATTATCATGGGTGTTGGTGAGGATGAATCGTTAGAAGGAGCCATTGGTATTACTGTTATTGCAACTGGTTTTAATGCGGAACAGCAAGATGATATTGTTAATACTGAAAGTAAAAAAATAATTCATACGCTTGAAGAAGAGCAACGTGCAGAACAAAATTTATCTGTAAAACAAGGTGCAACACCGGTTGAATTACCAAAACCGAAAGAACCTGTTAAAAAAGAGAAACCAATTATAAAGCATAATCTATTTGAAGAGGAGGAAGTAGAAGAAAAAATGCCACCGGTTTCTGAAGTAAAAAAGCCAGAAGAAAAGCCTTCCGTTCCTTTTGAAGGGTACATTGAAACATCAGAATTATTGAAAAATATTGATGTTTCCTATGAAGAAATCGATATCCATCACATTGCTGAATTTGAACAATTGGTCATCAATGAAATGGATGTAAATGAATTTGTAATTGTAGATTCTAAAAAGAAAGAGCAAAACAAACAGCAACAAGCTTCAGAAAAAGCAGAAACCGAAAAGCAGCAAACCGTTTCAGAAAGTGATGAACAAATGTTGATGTTTGACCTGCCGGTAAAACCTACTTCAGATTCAACTAAAAGATATCAGCTTTCAGAAGATGAAGAGGAAACGATTACTTCAGAAGTTGAAGATATTGAGGTAAACGATCATGTAGAAGTGATACCCGTTACTGAATTTTCTAACGAAGGTGTTAAACGGTATAGTCTAGACGACTACCAAGAGAAAGAAGATGAGTTGATTAACGCAAAGCCAGATAAAAAAAATGATGAAGGCGCAGAAGAAGAATTGGTTTTTGAAAAGAAAACCGTAACGCCACCTTCTGAAGAAAAAAGTGAAACTGATGATAGCGGCACAGTAGACCCATTAAATACACCCATTTCACAGTTGTTGAAAGATCGTACCGATGAACGGAAAAAGAAGATGAAAGATTTCAATTATAAATTTCGAAACAGCGGATCACGTATTGAGGACATAGAAAATCAGCCTGCATACAAACGTATGGGTATTGATCTCGATGATAAAAGAAATAATGATGGCTCTCTTTCCCGAACTTCGGTTAGCAGTGACGACGATGACGATATTGAATTAAGGAGTAATAATTCTTTCTTGCATGATAATGTAGATTAGCTTTAACTAATTAGCTATAAAAATAAAAAACCTATAAGCTGCGGCTTGTAGGTTTTTTTCTTTACTAATAAAAACATATTAGCTATCTTCGCATACTGTTATAAAAACAAACAAAAATGAGCTTACAAAAGCAAGTTATGGACGCTATGAAAGTAGCAATGAAAGAAAAAAACGCAAACGCTCTAGAAGCGTTGCGGTCGGTAAAATCGGCATTATTATTGGCACAGACTGAAACTGGAGACAAGAAAGAGCTTTCGGAAGAAGAAGAGGTAAAGTTACTTCAAAAACAAGTAAAACAACGTAAGGATAGTGCAGCAATCTATAAAGAGCAGGGAAGAGAAGACCTAGCTGAACCTGAATTAAAACAAGCTGCTATAATCGAGAAATTTTTACCAGCTCAATTAAGTGAAGAAGAAGTAGCAAAAGTAGTTGATGATATTATTGCTGAAACCGGAGCCGAGTCTATGAAAGATATGGGCAAAGTAATGGGGATGGCAAATAAGAGATTAGCTGGACAAGCTGATGGAAAAACTATTTCAAGCATCGTAAAGCAACGATTGTCTTAATGTAGTAATAATGTAAGGCCGCGTGGCGCAACTGAATAGCGCATCAGATTTCGGCTCTGAGGGTTGGGGGTTTGAATCCCTCCGCGGTCACTTTTGCTACTACAAAGTAGTACTAAAACCAAGCAATTTTTATTAACTGCTTGGTTTTTTGTGTTTTAGAAGTCTTACAGTATTTGATATAATTTCATATTAAATGGTAGCTAATTGGTAGCTTTTTTCAAAATGGTAGTTCAGCTACCAAATAAAGAATTAACTTACCATAATTGTATTTGACTTTCGTCTTAAAAATTGTTTCATTTAAAGACGAAGATTATGCGTACTTCAAAAACATTTTCCATTCGCTTTTGGGCAGATGTCAAAAAAGCCAAAAATAACAGAGCGTTAATTTATTTAAGATTAACCGTGAATCAAAAACGATTAAGCCTTAGCTTAAAGAGAAGAATACCTCTCGATATTTGGGATTCTAAGAGTCAATGCGTTCGTGGAAATTCCAATGAGGCTAGACAAGTAAATCATTATTTGGAAGAAGTGCATTCACAACTCTTTCAAACGTACCAAGATTTAAAATTCAAAGGAGAATTAATCACTGCACAAAAAATAAAAGCAAGCTATTTTGGTGAGGGTGAAAGCTCAAGGACATTATTAGAACTTATTGAGTATCATTCCAAAAAAATAGAGAACACCCACGCTTCTGGTTCTATTAGAAATTTTGCGGTTACTGAAAATTATGTCCATAAATTTTTGGTACAGGAAAAGAAGACTTCCAATATTTATCTAAAACACCTCAACTATAAGTTCCTGTGCGATTTTGAACGGTTTCTCCATGCACATTACCCAAAGGGTCATATAAGGGAAATGAGCCATAATACCGTTATGAAACACATTCAAAGATTGCGAAAGATAGTTACACTAGCTTATCATTTGGAGTGGATAGATAAAGACCCGTTTAGGCGATGGAAAATGACTTTTGAGAAAAAGGAACGAGATTTTTTAACGGCCAATGAACTTTCTAATGTTGAAACTTATGAATTTCCTATAGAACGTTTGGAGCGGGTGCGGGATCTTTTTCTTTTCAGTTGCTATACGGGTCTAAGCTATGCTGATATTGTTAAACTTACAGATCAAAACATCTTAAAAGGAATGGATGGAAATAACTGGGTTATTACACATCGCCAGAAAACAAAAACCAAGGTTAAAATTCCATTGTTGGAAACAGCACAGAGACTTATTAATAAATATAAAGTTCATCCAATGGCTTTGATTGCGGAAACATTGTTTCCGGTTATTACAAATGAAAAAGTAAACTTGTATTTGAAAGAAATTGCCGACGCTGCGGGGATAAAAAAGAACCTTACTTTTCATATGGCTCGGCATACCTTTGCAACGACTGTAACTTTAAGCAATGGAGTTCCAATAGAGACAGTCTCAAAATTATTGGGTCATACAAAATTAACAACAACTCAGATTTACGCCCGTGTATTGGAAGAAAAGTTGAGTCAGGATATGAATGCTCTTCAAGGAATTTTAAGAGCGAAAAAAGAACATAAGTATCTATAGAATCTGATGTGAAAATATCGTTTCAAATTAAGGGGTATTCATTTGACTTTTAAAAGGAAAATGAATAGCAAGAGGGTAACACGCTAAAGCGATGTTATATTTTACAAAACACTGACTTTCATCAAGTTATTCTTATAGCTCTTTTGCCCTTTATTCAAAATTTGCGCCAAATAGCCAGCCAGCCCCTACGAACGCTAAAAAAATTTACAGTAATGAATACAAAAACCTGTCTCTTATACACATCTGACGCTGCCGACGACTCCTTACGTGTAGAT
>CAJXPE010000037.1 GCA_913057965.1 uncultured Marixanthomonas sp.
CGAGATGTAGAGAGGTCTCGTGGGCTCGGAGATGTGTATAAGAGACAGTTCTGAAGCAACTCACAAGGACAATTCAGTAAAAATAAGCTTACGAACTTCTAAAGATGCCTATTTTGAAAAAATAGGCACGATGCTGAAACATATTGAACGCGGCGATATTTACGAAGCAAATTTCTGTCAAGAGTTTTATGCAGAAAATACTTCTATAGACCCTGTTAGCACCTTTCTTCATCTAAATGAAATATCCTTATCACCTTTTGCAACCTTTTTAAAGTTCACCAATTTGTATGCGTTATCGGCTTCTCCAGAGCGGTATATGAAAAAGACCGAAGATGTTGTGATTTCCCAGCCTATAAAAGGAACGGCTAAACGTTTGTCCAATGCTTCCGAAGACAAAAAAATGATAGAGCAATTGCAAAACGACCCCAAAGAACGCAGCGAAAATATCATGATAACAGATCTGGTTCGAAACGACCTCTCTCGGATTGCCAAAAAAGGAACCGTAACCGTTGAAGAACTTTGTAAAATCTATACATTTGAGCAAGTGCATCAAATGATTTCTACCATTCGCTGTGAGGTAAAAGATTCGATTTCTCCTGTCGAAATTATCAAAAATAGTTTTCCTATGGGGAGTATGACGGGAGCTCCCAAAGTTTCGGCCATGAAAATTATTGAACAATTGGAGGATGCTAAGCGAGGTCTATACAGTGGAGCAGTAGGTTATTTTACGCCTTCGGGCGATTTTGATTTTAACGTAGTTATCCGTAGTATTTTATATAATGAAGCAAAAAAATACGTTAGTTTTTCAGTAGGAGGTGCTATAACGGCAAAATCGATTCCTGAAAATGAATATGAAGAATGCTTATTAAAGGCGCGAGCCATGCGAACGGTTTTGGAAGCGTAATAAGCGCAATACTCATAAAAGCTATTTATGCGTCTTATATATCATATTTATAGTTTATGTGTTTAAATACACATAAATATAACTTATGCCTTTAAATACACATATTTTAGTATATTTGATTAAAAGAAATACTCATGATGTACTCAGTTTTATCTGGAGATATAGTCTCATCGACTAGTTTACATAGTAAAGACCGTAGTTTGGTAGAGAAAGAGCTCATTAAACTCTTAGAGAAATTAGAAGATGAATTTAATGTATATGGCCGCATTATAAAAGGGGACTATATAGAATGTGTGGTTCCGAAAGCTGAAGATGGTTTGCGAGTAGCATTGGTTATTAAAAGTTTTGTAAAGTCAATCCCGATACCATTGAACAGCTATAAAAAAGACAAAAACCGGGTACGACTCTTTAAAACTCACGGACTGCGATTGGCGATAGGTTATGGTCCATTAAGCCGTTATAAACCTAAAGAGGGCATTATTGACGGAGAGGCAATTTATTTATCCGGTCGTGAAATTAGCGGCATTTCCACACACAATAAAGAACGTGTTGTCATTAAAAACACGTTATTTTTTGTTTCAGAAAATGAAAGCTTCAATAATCGTTTTAAACCTATTTTCGAGCTGTTGGACACCTTGCTGAGTAAAGCAACTGCAAGACAAAGTGAAGTATTGTACTTAAAATTGCTAAATCAACAAGAAGATGAAATAGCTAAAGCATTGGGTATTGGTCAGTCCGCTGTAAACCGACATTCAACAAGTGTTGGCTGGAATGCTATTGAAACAGCCGTACTAGATTTTTCAAAAACACTTTCTAAATAACCACCATGGAACTCTCAACCTTTTTATTGCTTCAGTTATTGGCACATTTGTTAGCCGATTATTTTTTCCAGTGGTCTACAATGGCAGAACAAAAAAACCGTCTTGGTTTTAAAAGCGGATTACTGGTGTGGCATGTTCTTATTGTATTTGCGTTATCGTGGGTGTTGGCGTTTCAGCTCAATTTTATTTATGGAGCTGTAATAATAGCCGTTGCTCATTACATTATAGACGGCTGTAAACCTTATATAAGCCGAAGCAAAGCCATTGGGCGGTATGCGTTTTTTATAGATCAAGCTATGCATATTATTGTGTTGACAGCTGTAAGTTTAGGGTTTGCTACATATCAAGGGATATATTCGTTTTGGGAATTTCCATTAAATGACAAAACATTATTTTTAATAATCGGGTACCTTATTTGCCTAAAACCAGCCAATTTCTTTATTCGCGAAGTATTCAGTGCCACTGAAATTGAAGTCACCAGTGACAATGAACTGCCCAATGCAGGAAAAGTAATCGGTATTTTAGAACGCTTGTTAACCTTAACTTTCATTGTAATTGATCAATATGAAGCGGTTGGATTTCTTATCGCTGCAAAATCCATTTTACGCTACCGAAACGATGAAACACTAAAAACCGAATACGTTTTAATTGGTACCATGCTTAGTTTTGGTATTGCAGTTATCTTGGGTATTGTAATAAATGCGATGTAGGATGCTTCAAAAATTTAAAGAACATATTGACACCCATTTTTCATTTCTGAAAGATAAAAAAGTATTAATTGCCTGTAGTGGAGGAGTAGATAGTATAGTGCTTTCTTTTTTACTGAAAAAATCAGGAATTAGTATCGGTTTGGCGCATTGTAATTTTTCGCTTCGCGGAAAAGAAAGCGATGACGATGAAGCGTTTGTGATAGATTGGGCCGATAAATTGTCGATTCCCGTATTTACGGAAACCTTCGATACCAAAGAGTTTGCTAAAGACCATAAGCTGTCTACCCAAATGGCGGCTCGGGAGTTACGGTATCATTGGTTTACTGAAATTTTAAAAGGTTTTAAATACGATTATATTACAACTGGCCACCACGCCGATGACGATTTGGAAACATTTTTTATCAACTTAAGTCGCGGAAGTGGTTTACAAGGACTGACAGGAATACCTGAAATAAATGAAACAGTAATTAGACCTTTATTGCCATTTTCCCAGTCAGAAATTATCGATTTTGCTAAAGAAAACCAACTTAGTTGGCGCGAAGACAGCAGCAATGCATCAACCGATTATCTTCGGAATAAACTGCGCCACGATGTAATTCCAGAATATAAAAATGCAACGGAAGGTGTTTTAGGGAATTTTCAGAAAACACAAAAATACTTAAAAGAAAGCCAGCATTTAATTGAAGATTATATGGCGTTGGTGTATAATCTCGCCGTCACTGAAAATTTTGACGGATACACGCTTCATATTAAAAAATTGCAAGAACTTCCTCATACCGAAGCGATTTTGTATCAATTATTACATCCTTTTGGTTTTACCGATTGGTCAGCCACTTCTGAATTGTTGACGGCACAAAGTGGGAAGCAACTTTTTTCAAATACACATAGATTAGTAAAAGATAGAAATGTGTTATTATTAACTGAAATTATTTCAGAAAAGAAAAAAGAGGAAGTTTTAATAAAAAAAAATACCAAAAAAATTGAATCTCCTTTGCAAATGGAGTTTAATCCTATCGATAAAATAGGGTATATTGATAAGCGTGTGATTTATGTGGATGCCGATAAAGTTAAGTACCCCTTAAAACTTCGAGAGTGGCAAAAAGGCGATACTTTTCAGCCCCTTGGAATGAAAGGAAAAAAGAAATTAAGTAAGTTTTTTAAAGATGAAAAGGTATCTTTGATAGCTAAAGAAAAAACGTGGGTACTTTGTAGTGATTCAGAAATTATTTGGATTATTGGACATCGAGCAGATGATCGTTTTAAAGTAACACCAAAAACAACCGAAATATTAAAAATAGCGGTTAAAAATTAATAGTATATAGTATAATGAAAAAACTCCTCATACTTTTTGTTTCAATTATTTGCTTATCAACCAGCCTTTCCGCCCAAGTTTTAGATCCTGTTAAGTGGGAAGTGACCGTAGAGCAAGAAAAAGGCGATTTATACAATGTAATAATGAAAGCCAACATTGAAGAGGGTTGGCATTTGTATAGTCAAAAACAATTTGGCGAAGAGTTTGAAGGTCCTATAAGTACCGAGTTTTCATATAACAATACACCCGAAACTTTTATCTTAGAGGGAGAAACCTTAGAGCCAGATGTTGCTCCAATTCACGATCCTGTTTTTGATTTAGATGTTATCTTTTTTGAAGATAAAGCCACCTTTATTCAACCAATAAAAGTGATCAATCCAGAAGAATTAAAAGTGAATGTTGAAATTTACTATTCTGTTTGTGATGATGAAAAATGTTTACCCCCAGACACGAAAACCTTTGAGATTGATATAGCTTCTGGAAAAGGGAAAAAAGATATAGCCGAAGTAACAGCAGACGATTTGGAAAAAACGGCTGCATTAACTATTGATATAGGTAATAAAGATCAATATAAAACAGAACACGAAGAAGGATCAGAAAAAGGATTTTTGACCATCTTTTTATTAGGGTTTGTAGGTGGGTTAATCGCGTTATTAACACCTTGTGTATTTCCTATGATTCCGTTAACGGTTTCATTTTTTACAAAAGGGGCTAAAAACAAGAAAAAAGGATTGGCCAATGCAATTCTGTATGGTGTTTTCATTTTTGTAATTTATCTATTACTTAGTTTACCTTTCCATGTATTAGATTCGTTAGACCCCGAAATACTCAATAATATATCGACAAATACCACCTTGAACATTATCTTTTTTGTGATCTTCATGGTATTTGCTTTTTCATTCTTTGGGTTTTACGAAATTACGTTACCCAGTTCTTGGAGTTCAAAAATGGATAGCAAAGCTTCCAGTATAGGTGGTGCTATTGGTATTTTCTTTATGGCATTAACACTAGCTATCGTTTCGTTTTCTTGTACAGGACCAATATTAGGGTCGTTGTTAGGAGGTTCGTTAACGAGTGATGGGGGAGCAATGCAACTTACCTTTGGTATGGGTGGTTTTGGTTTAGCGTTAGCTTTGCCATTTGCTTTGTTTGCGTTATTTCCAAACTGGTTAAATTCATTACCAAAAAGTGGTGGATGGCTTAACACGGTTAAAGTGGTGTTAGGTTTTATTGAGTTAGGCTTAGCGTTTAAATTCCTTTCAAATGCAGATTTGGTAGAACACTGGGGACTTTTAAAACGTGAAATCTTCATAGGGATATGGATTCTATGTGCATTAGGAATGGTATTGTATCTTTTTGGTATTATCCGTTTTCCACACGACGGTCCTAAAAAGAAAAGACCACCCATTGGAAATATATTGGTAGGTGTCGTGACACTTGTTTTTATGCTGTACCTTATTCCGGGGTTAACAAATTCAAGTTATGCCAATCTTAAATTATTAAGTGGTTTTCCACCGCCATTGTTTTATAGTGTGTATGATAAAGATACCGAAGCTCCATTAGGGCTTGAAGCTTATAAAGATTTAGATAAAGGGCTAGCCGCTGCAAAAGCTGCTGGAAAACCGATTATGATAGATTTCACAGGTTGGGCTTGCGTTAATTGCCGAAAAATGGAAGAACAAGTCTGGAGTCGTCAGGATATTTTTGAAACCCTAAATGAAGATTATGTATTAATTTCATTATATGTTGATGATAGAAAAGAACTTCCCGAAGATCAAAAATTTAATTTTTTAAAACCAAATGGTGGTGTAAAAAAAATTAAAACAATAGGGGATAAGTGGGCTACATTCCAAACGGTGAATTTTAAAAACAACTCACAGCCCTATTATATTTTAATGGATACCGACTTTAATTTATTAAATACCCCTGTTGGCTATACGCCGGATGCAGATGAGTATTTATATTGGTTAGAAAAAGGACTCAAGAATTTTTCAGAAAAAGCTACTTCAGAATAAGTTAGAAAAGTTTTAAAAGAAAAGCGTCCCGGCCTTTCGGCGGGACGCTAATAACAAACCTAACTTAGTAAATTTTCAAATAGTAACGATTCTAATTTTTTATCCCCACAAAAAATTATAATGCAGTTACATATTCACTAATACATTCCAAATATATGAGTTGTTTATACGTAAAACCATACGTGCATACACGTATTTTTTCAGGAATCTTTATAATCAAAAGAAGTTATAAGTATTGCCTAAGTGGCAATATTCAATTAGTTTTACAGAAATGAGCCATACAATAAAAAAAATAGCTGTTTTAACAAGTGGGGGTGATGCACCTGGCATGAATGCAGCTATACGAGCTGTTGTACGAGCATGTGCTTTTCATAAATTAGAATGCGTTGGAGTTTTTAGAGGGTTTGAAGGCTTAATTGAAGGAGATTTTAAATCATTAGGACCTCGGTCTGTAAAAAATATAATTAATAAAGGAGGTACTTTTTTAAAGTCGGCTCGGTCTAAAAAATTTGAAACTAAGGAAGGAAGAAAACAAGCGTATGACCAATTAACAAAAGAACATATTGATGCTATGGTGGTTATTGGCGGGGACGGAACGTTTACCGGAGCATCGGTTTTTATGGAAGAGTTTAACTTTCCTATTGTAGGGCTTCCGGGTACCATAGACAATGATATTTATGGCACCGATGTAACCATTGGTTATGACACGGCTTTAAACACAGTTGTTGAAGCTATTGATAAAATTAGAGATACGGCAAACTCTCATAACCGTCTTTTTTTAGTGGAAGTTATGGGGAGAAATGCTGGTGGCATTGCCCTAAATGCTGGTATTGGCGCTGGAGCGGAAGAAATATTGATTCCAGAGGAAAATATGGGACGTGAGCGGTTGATAGAATCCCTTAAACGAAGTAAAAGGTCTGGAAAAACATCTAGTATTATTGTGGTTTCTGAAGGAGACCAAATAGGAAAAAATATATTTAAACTTGCTGATTATATTGAAGAAAACCTCAATGAATATGAAGTACGGGTAACGGTGTTAGGCCATATTCAACGAGGTGGTGCGCCTAGTTGCTATGATCGTGTTTTGGCAAGTAGGCTAGGGGTTAGTGCTGTGGATACTTTATTAGATGGAAAAAGTAACATTATGATTGGTATCTCGCACAACCAAATTACTACTGTTCCCTTTTCCGAAGCTATTAAAAGCAGCAACGAACTCGATCTGGAATTGGTTCGGGTGGCCGATATTACTTCCGTTTAATTTTAGTACCTTATTTAAAAATCGAGAATTAGGTAAAACTTAATAAAGAATATGACAAAAATTGCAATAAATGGTTTTGGACGTATAGGAAGAATTGCTTTCCGTATTGCTTCACAACGTGATGATATAGAGATAGTAGCAGTAAATGACTTGGTAGATATAAATCACTTAGCATATTTATTGGAGTTTGATTCTATACATGGAAGGTTTCCTGGAACTATATCCGTAGAAAATGATAACCTAGTTGTCAATGGAAAGAAAATCCGTGTTACTGCTGAAAAAAATCCAGAAAACTTAAAATGGAACGAAGTTAATGCGGAAATAGTAATCGATTGTACGGGTGTATTTAAAGAAAAAGACAAAGCTGAAGCTCATTTAAAAGCTGGAGCAAAAAAAGTAGTTATTTCAGCACCTTCAAAATCGGTACCCATGTTTGTCATGGGCGTAAACCATACTGATATTAACCCCGGAGACACTATTGTTTCAAACGCTTCGTGTACCACTAATTGTTTGGCGCCGATGGCAAAACTTATTAATGATAAATTGGGTATTGTAGAAGGGTTAATGACAACGGTTCACTCAACTACCGCTACACAATCTACTGTTGATCAGCCCTCAAAAAAGAACTATCGCGTAGGTAGAAGTGCCTTACGAAACATTATACCAACCACTACAGGAGCTGCGGTGGCAGTAACCAAAGTAATCCCAGATTTAGAAGGAAAACTTACCGGTATGGCTTTTCGTGTGCCTACAGCAGATGTTTCGGTAGTAGATTTAACGGTACGAACCAAAAAAAGCGCTACGTATAATGAAGTAAAAGCACTCTTTAAAGAAGCTTCTGAAACCGATTATAAAGGAATAATTGGCTATACAGAGCAAGCAGTAGTGTCGCAAGATTTTGTTAGCGACCCCAGAACTTCCATTTTTGATGCCGAAGCAGGAATTGCGCTTAATGATAACTTCTTTAAGCTTATAGCTTGGTATGATAACGAATATGCCTATTCAGCAAAATTAATTGAATTGACAGCTTACGTTGCAACAGTATAACCATGATTTTAATAGCTGACGGCGGTTCCACAAAATGTGATTGGATTCTTTTAAATAAGGATGGCGATGTTATTCAAAAAACACGTACGTTAGGATTAAACCCTACAGTGGTTTCTCAAGAAGAAATAACCAAACAGATTCAAGACAATGAAACCTTATTGGATATTTTTGATACTGTAAAAACAGTTGATTTTTATGGTGCCGGTTGTGGTACAGAAACTCCAAGAAAGCTTTTACAAGAAGTGTTGGAGCAACTGTTTTTAAATGCAAAAGTCGCTGTAAATGAAGATATTGCGGCTGCTGTTTACGCAACAACTACAAAACCGGGAATTGTAAGCATTTTAGGAACCGGAAGTAATTGTTGCTATTTTGATGGCACGACAATTCATTCAGGAGCGCCATCATTGGGTTATTCGGTAATGGATGATGCGAGTGGTAACTATTTCGGAAAACAATTATTACGAGATTATTTTTATAAAAAAATGCCGCCTAAAGTTGCTTTAGAATTTGAAGAAAAATACGACTTAAATCCAGATACTATAAAAGTAAACTTATATAAAAAATCAAATCCCAACGCATATTTAGCTTCTTTTGCCGAATTTCTCTTTCTTTGTAAGCGAGATGATCATTATTTCAACCAGTTAATAAAAACAGGAATAGCACTGTTTGTTGAAAATCAGGTTCTTATTTATAAAGAGGCAAAACAAGTTCCCATTCATTTTGTTGGGTCTATTGCTCATTTTTCAAAAGAAGTGATTAGTGAATGCTTAAAAGAGTATAATTTGCAACCTGGAAATTTTATTAAAAGACCCATTGATGGGTTGATTACTTATTATAAAACTAAGGAGTTATAAGAATGAGTTTACCTAAAATAAACCCTACACAAACAAAAGCTTGGAGTGCCTTAAAAACACATTTTTCAGAAATGAAAGATGTGAATATGCAAGACTTGTTTGCAGGAGATACAACTCGTTCTAAAAAATTATCAATCGGATGGAATGACTTTTATATTGATTATTCCAAAAACCGAATTACCGATACCACAAAATCATTATTGATCGACTTAGCAAAAGAAGTTAGGTTAGAAGAAGCGATCGAAGCTCAGTTTAAAGGCATAAAAATTAACGAAACTGAAAACAGAGCCGTTTTACATACTGCTTTGCGTGATTTTACTGAAATGAAACCGGAAGTGAAAGAAACCCTTCAGAAAATGAAGGTTTTTTCAGATGCTGTAATTTCTGGAGCTTGGAAAGGCTGTACCGGCAAACCAATTACCGATGTGGTAAACATTGGCGTGGGCGGAAGCGATTTAGGTCCTAAAATGGTAACCGAAGCACTACATTTTTATAAAAACCATTTAAACGTTCATTTTCTTTCCAATGTTGATGGAGATCATGTTATGGAAACTATAAAAGGCTTAAATCCTGAAACTACATTGTTTATTGTGGTTTCAAAAAGTTTTACCACACTTGAAACCCTAACCAATGCCAATACGATTCGTAATTGGTTTTTAGAAAAACATTCAGAGACAGCTATAGAACACCATTTTGTAGCAGTTTCTACAAATACAGAAGCGGTTCTTGACTTTGGGATTGCTTCAAAGAACATGTTTCCCATGTGGGATTGGGTTGGAGGTCGTTTCTCACTATGGAGCGCTGTAGGCCTATCTATTTCTTGCGCTGTTGGGTATGACAATTTTGAAGAATTATTGAAAGGTGCCCACGAAATGGACAGTCATTTTCAATCTTCAACAATGGATGAAAATATTCCTGTGATTCTTGCGATGCTTTCTATTTGGAACGCTAATTTTTTTAAAGCCGAAAGTGAGGTGGTCATTCCGTATTCAGAATATTTGAGCAAATTGGTTACGTACTTACAACAAGCGGTGATGGAAAGTAACGGAAAAGGTACTGATCGAAACGGTAACAAAGTAGATTATACCACGGGAACTATTGTTTGGGGGGATACTGGTACGAATGCACAACACGCTTTTTTCCAGTTAATTCATCAAGGAAAACAACTAATTCCGGTAGATTTTATTGCTTTTACTGAATCGTTACACGGAAACAAGGAGCATCACATAAAATTGATTTCAAATTGTTTTGCACAATCTGAGGCATTATTGCAAGGGACATATGGAAAAAAAATAGAGAGTCCCTTTAAACAATTTGCAGGAAATAAACCGTCAAACACGATTCTCATAAAAAAACTGACACCACATACGTTGGGAAGCCTTTTAGCACTTTACGAACATAAGCTCTTCGTGCAAGGCGTGGTTTGGAATATCTTTAGTTACGATCAGTGGGGCGTAGAATTGGGAAAAACCGTTGCAAAAAATGTGATGGAAGCCATTAAAACCAATGATTGCTCATTAATCACCAATCAATCAACAAAGAATTTGTTAGATAAAGTTTCTAAATAGCTTATCGGTGATGATAGGGTTCATTCCTAAGTATAGTAAAGCCTCTGTACAGTTGTTCTATAAAAAATACCCGTACCATTTGATGGGAAAACGTCATTTTTGAAAGGGATATTTTACCATTGGCTCTCTCGTAAATTTCTTCGCTAAAACCATACGGTCCACCAATAACAAACACGAGGTTTTTTAAGCCGCTGTTCATTTTTTTCTGAAGGAATTGTGAAAAACCTACTGAGCTAAACTGCTTGCCACCTTCATCTAACAAAATTAAAGTATCTGAAGTCTGTAGCCGTTTTAAAACTTCTTGACCTTCTGCTTGTTTTTGTAGCGTTTCAGAAAGGTTTTTAACTTTTTTTATATCAGGGATGATTTCAAAAGTAAAAGGCACGTAATGTTTTAATCGCTTTGAATATGCTGCTATTAAAGTTTGCAGGTTTTTGTCATCGGTTTTTCCTATGGCTAGCAACGTGATTTTCATAAATGTTTATCCTTTCTTATAGGTTACCAGACCAATTTCTTCAGCTTTACCGCGCAGTTGTTCCATTCCCATATCTACTTTAGTGACTCCTTTCGGTAATTTATAAGCAATATTTGCAAATTCCTTAGAAGCCAATATTTTTACTTCTAGTTCATTGCATATAGACTGAATTCGTGCCGTAGTGTTTAATACATCACCAGAAAAAGCAATATCCCGTTTAATTTTTCCGATTTCTCCCACCATTACAGGGCCAAAATGATATCCTACTTTAAATTCAGGAACGATACCGTACTTTTTTAAATACTTATAGGATTTTCTGTTAATAATACGTTGCATGGAAAAAAAGCATTGGATGGCGTTACCTCGTCTTAATCCGTGCTTCATTTTCCATGAAACCACAACTTCGTCTCCTACATACTGGTATACCTCGCCTCGTGTTTGGACAATTGCGGGTGCAATATGCCTAAAGAAGTCTTTCAGAAAATTAAAATATTTTTCTTCTCCTAAGGTTTCAGCAATACCAGTAGCATTTTTAATATCGGCAAACATAAAAATACGCCGTTCGTGTTTGGGATGAAAATAACGTCCCATTAAATAATCTGGGAATACACCAGGACCATATTTGTCATTTACTATTAAAACGATTAACGTGACAATAACAATAAACAGCCAAACAATAAAGTTTTTAAGAAACAACCAAGTGCTGAAAAATAGTTGAGTTGCTAGGACTACATCGGGATGATAAAAAGGAAGTCCTAATTTCTCACTATTAAAATATAAAGCTCCTATCGTACTAATTAAGAGTGCTCCGGCAATATAGGTGCCAATAATGTACAACAAAGCCTTCCAGAAAGCATGACTTCTAAGCCATTCCTCCATTAAATTTACGGTAAACAATCCACCGATGAGTCCTGCACTAATTCCGACGATTAAGTTGGCTGTAAATGCTGAATTAAAATCGAAGGCAGAACTTAAAATACCTGAACTTTTAAGGGTGAAAAATTCATAAAAAAACAGCGCATTTGAAATTAATACCCAAGCGATGAGTATCCAAAAGGCTCGTTTAGTATAAAACCATAGTTGGCGGGAGTTATATCGACTTAGCTTAAAGCTCATTAGCAGTTTTTATATTTATCGTGTAATCCTTTTCCCTCGGTGACCATAGGTATTATTTTTTGCAAACGACTTTCTTTAGTAGCTTCTCTTTTAGCTTCTGAAATATAATCGGCATATTCTCGTTGTTTGCCGGGGGTTAATTTTTTAAAAGCTGAAGCTAATTTTTTATTTTCTTTAAGGGCTTTTTCAAGTAGCGACGGAATTGAAACCTCTTTCTTACGTTTTGGCTTTAATTCTTTTCCTGCAATACAATTTTCAATGGCTTCTTGTATATATTTTAAAATTAAATCGGTTTCAATAGGATCCCCTTCTTCAAAACGCCATTGGCGTAATGCTTTGGTAACGCCTTCTTGGGCATTAACTAATTTATTTTCTTTATTCCTTAAAAAAACACCTTGATGAAACCAAATAGCATAATGGTTTTTAAACCCTGCTAATCCCGCTACCAACTTTCCATTGAGAGTATAGGCAGGGGCTCCCCATTTAACTTCTTCAGTGAGTTCTGTTTTCTGAAATATATTTCTAAGCTTTGATAACTCATCACTCCATTTCTCGTGCTTTTCTATGTATTCCGTTACTTTTTCTGAAGTTTCCATAGTTAATTAGTTTCTCTATAAATCGAAGATACTATTTTTCGGATGCTATTTTTCTAAAGAAACATTAAAATTATTAAACCTACAATTGAGAATACACATTTTACAGTTCGGTCTCTTTTTTTCAAAAAAGACTTAGATCTTACTCATTTTTGAAGTGTAAATAAAACCAACTACCTATGAAATTTCAAAATAATAAGATATCTAATTTAAAATTTGTTATACTACTTGTGTGTCTTTCCTTTTCAGCTTACAGTCAAACTGAAATTTCAGGCATTGTTATACAAAAAAATGGAACACCCATTCCCGGTGCCAATGTATATTTAGAAGGCACGTATGACGGGACTACAACCGATGATAACGGAAAATTTTTATTTACAACTTCGGAAATCAATGAACAAGTATTAGTCGCATCTTTTGTCTCTTTTGAAACATTTAGAATTACCAAAAGTGTTTCTGAAATGCAGCAATTAACTATAAAACTTCGTGAGGATGTAAGCTCATTGGATACTGTAGTTATTTCTGCCGGAACTTTCGAAGCAGGAGATAATAGCAAAGTTTCAGTATTAAAACCATTAGATGTCGTTACCACCGCAAGCGCATTGGGGGATTTTGTAGGCGCCCTGCAAACGTTACCGGGAACTACAACCGTTTCTGAAGATGGACGACTGTTTGTTCGTGGGGGCGATGCGGGAGAAACCCAAATATTTATTGACGGTATTCGTGTTTTTACGCCATATACACCAAGTGCTAATAATATCCCCACACGAGGTCGTTACAGTCCGTTTCTTTTTGATGGCATTACTTTTTCAACTGGTGGTTATTCTGCTGAATATGGACAAGCTCTATCCTCTGTTTTATTATTAAATACCATAGATTTCCCAGATCAAGAAAAAACTGAGGTATCCATTATGAGCGTAGGCGGCGGATTGGGAAATACCCAAATCTGGGACAACAACTCATTAAGTGTAAATGCAAGTTACATTAATTTAGCACCTTATAATGAATTGTTCCCTGATCGTAACGATTGGCAAAAACCCTTTGAAACTTTTGCAGGGGAGTCAGTATACCGTCATAAATTTGAGAACGGACTATTTAAAATTTACGGAGCGTATGATGCTACGAAATTTCAGTTGACACAAGAAGATATAAATGAACCGGAGGGAATCAACTTTAAACTGAATAACCAAAATTTTTATACAAATACTAGTTATACAGGGAGATTGAAGAACAAATGGAAATTAGAAACCGGAGCGAGTTTTACCCTTTCAAAGACAGATGTTAGTGTTATTGAAGATAATATTGATGATACTGAGAAATCTGCTCATTTAAAATTGAAATTGCATAAAAATTTCAGCAACCGATTTAAAATGAGTTATGGTGTAGAGCAATTTTTAACCGATTTTGATGAAGATTTTAACAATGAATCTTTCAACGCTAATTATGGGTTCAATAATAATATTTCGGCAGCTTTTACGGAAGCTGATATTATTTTCTCTAAAAAGTTTGCTATAAAATTAGGGTTGCGAGGTGAGTACAGTCAGCTTTTTGATGCGTTCACGCTGTCGCCAAGAACTTCGTTAGCATATAAAGTGAGCAAAAATAGTCAGCTATCATTAGCGTACGGCGATTTTTATCAACAACCACTTAGTGAGTATTTAAAATTTCAGAAAGATTTAAAAGCTCAAAATGCTCAACACTATATTTTGAATTATCAATACACAGCAAATAATCGAATTTTCAGAGCAGAATTATACCGAAAAGAGTATGATAACTTGGTAACTTATAACGCTGATTTCCCTTCTTCTGACACCAATTTCAATACCAATGGAAATGGTTTTGCACAAGGTATCGACTTCTTTTGGAGAGATAATGAAAGTATTAAGAATATGGATTACTGGGTAAGTTATTCGTATTTGGACACCGAACGGAAGTATAAAAATTATCCAGTTGCTGCTACGCCTAACTTTGCAAATACACACAACCTTTCAGTAGTAGGTAAATACTGGATTGAAGACTGTAAAAGCCAAGTTGGTTTTAGCTATCAATATGGAAGTGGTCGTACCTATACAAACCCAAATGAAAACGGATTTCTTCAAGATAAAACAAAGGATTATAATAGTCTTAGCTTAAATTGGGCATATTTATTGTCACAACAACAAATATTGTACTTTTCGGTCAACAATGTGTTGGGCTTTACCAACATTAATGGATATCAATATGCAAACACACCAAATGTAAACGGTGATTTTGCAAGAAGAACATTACGCCCAGCTACGGATCAGTTTTTCTTTGTAGGCTTTTTCTGGACGATCAGTGATGATGGACAGGACAATCAGTTGGATAATTTGTAGATGCTGGGTGACAGATGAGGGATGTTGCCGTCTCGATACAATTTTGTTTGCCCTTACAGGTCAATCAAAATCACTCGACGACCAGGTTACAGATAAAAAGAAAGTGTTTTTAATGGTGTTTGAATGAATTTGTGAGTCCGAGAGGAATCACGAATTTGTATCGAAAACAAGGGACAAATTGTATTCCCAAAGGTGGCTGAGTGATTTTATGGTTCAAGCAGTTTAATGGAAGGCAAGATATCAATCTCATAAAATTGTATCGAAGACAAATAGAACCTCGTTTTCACATTTCAACCCTAAAAAGAAACAATTCAGTAAAACAAATTTTATAAAACCCTTTTTCTGAATGATATTTGAATAACAATAAAAAACAACAATCATGCAAACAATACTTACAACTTTAGTACTCGTTTTTACTTCACTCGTTTTACAAGCACAGAACACCGTTACCGTAACGATGACAGACTTTGATAATGATAAAGGCACCGCTTTGGTGGGATTATATGATTCTGCAGAAAATTTTTTAGAAAAGGAATTTATGTCACAGAAATCTAAAATTGATAATGAAACAGCAACTGTGACATTTAGCGATGTTCCCGATGGTGTATATGCCGTTTCTTGCTTTCACGATGAAGATGATAATGAAAAATTGAACTTATTCATGGGCATGATGCCAACTGAAGATTATGGAACTTCTAACAACGCCCCGTCTAAATTTGGTCCGCCAAAATGGAAAGATGCAAAATTTGAAGTTAAAAATGGAGAGACAAAGAGTTTCGAAATTAACTTATAATACTAAAAACTAGAAAATATGTTAGGCATTTTATTATCAAAACACAAGAGACCAAACACCTTAAAAACATTGCTATTGGTAAGTCTATTTTTAATAATAGGAGGTGTTTTATTAATAGTAAATTAAAAAAAATAAAGATGAAAAAATCACTCTTACTTATATTATTATTTGTTTCTGTGGTTGGATTTAGTCAAACTAAATACGAGACAGGTATGCAAAAGGCTTTCGATCTTTGGCAAGCCGATAAGTCTTGGGACGCAGCAAACTTATTCGAGCGAATTACCCAAGCAGAGCCTGAAAAATGGTTGCCACCATATTATGTGGCTCAAATAAATGTGATTAATAGTTTTATTGAAAAGGATAAAACCAAGCTAACTGCTCAATTGGAAAAAGCTCAAGATTTTATTAACCAAGCTAAGACAAATTCAAAAGAGAATGCTGAAATTTTAATTTTAGAAGCACAATGGTATACGGCATGGATTGTTTTTGACGGGCAACAATACGGGATGAAATATTCAGCTAAAGTTCAGAAATTATATCAAAAAGCTTTGGAAATTGCACCAAATAACCCCCGCGTAATATTGAGTAAAGCTGAATGGGATATAGGCAGTGCAGCCTACTTTAAACAGTCTTTAGAACCCTACTGTAAGGATATTCAACGTGCCATAGAACTTTTTGCTACCTTTAAACCTGAAGGGGAGTTTTATCCAACTTATGGAGAAGAACGCGCCCAAAAGATTTTTGAAACTAACTGTAAGCAATAATAATGATTCGATTTTTTAAAGAACTAGGCAAAGCGTTTTTTGTAGGTCTATTGATATTTATAGTATTAGGACTTATACAATTTGCAACCGGAGACCGTATAGATTCTGGTGAAGAGCTATTGACTCGTTTTTTATATAACCAATTATATTCTGTGGTACTTTATATGGCAAATGCATATTTAACCATGTATTTAGTATCGCATTACAAGTTAGAATTATATAAATGGAAGAATCTCTGGAAAGCAGTATTGGGAGGAGTTGTAATTACCGTGATAACCCTTTTCATACTTCGGTTTTCAATGAGTGTTCTGTTTAGAGGTAATTCAGTTTCTGAGTTCTTTTTATCACAACGCTTAGAATATTACTTGATTTCTTTTATTATATCAATAGTAGTTCTTATAATTTTCTATGGTTTCTTTTATTATAAATTCAGTCAGGAAAAAAAGGTAAAAGAGCAAAAAATAATTGCTGGCGCGGCTTCAGCACAGTTCGATGCGTTAAAAAACCAATTAGATCCTCATTTTCTATTTAACAGTCTAAATGTATTGACCAGTTTAATAGAAGAAAACCCAGAAGCGGCTACACGTTTTACCACGTCACTTTCAAAAGTGTATCGCTATGTCTTAGAGCAGAAAAATAAACAATTGGTAACAATTGAAGAAGAACTGAAATTTGCTCAACTTTACATGTCATTATTAAAAATGCGATTTGAAGAAAGCATTATATTTACTATTCCTTCAAAATTAAGTAACCCAGAAGCTAAAGTAGTACCACTATCCTTACAACTTTTACTTGAAAATGCAGTAAAACACAACCAAGTTACACCTTCAAAAAAATTGTATATTACAATTACTGAAAGTAATGGTAACCTATTAATTACAAATAATTTTCAGCCCAAACAAGTAGTAAAAGAGAGTAGTGGTGTAGGGTTAAAAAACATACGTCAGCGGTATCATCTATTAACAAATAGACCGGTAGAAATTAAGCAAGATTCAAAGCAGTTTAAAATTTCCATCCCTCTTTTAACACAACAAACTATGACGGTAAATTCACAAGAAACTTATATTTCAGAAAAGAAATATGCACGAGCAAAAGAACGCGTACAACAATTAAAGGGTTTTTACGGCAATTTGGTAATGTACTTACTTTTTATACCCGTTTTCATTTGGCTCAATTATAAATCAGGAGCTGGCTTTCCTTGGGCTATTTTTCCTATAGCCGGTTGGGGAATGGGGGTTTTGGCACATGCCGCAGAAACGTTTAATTACAATCCATTCTTCGGAAAAGATTGGGAGAAACGAAAAATTAAAGAATTAATGGAAGAAGATGATTAATGTAATGACAATTCAGACGCTAGATTTTACAATAGAGTAACCTTTCTTTCAAAATAATAATTGATTGAAATACTTTTATTAAAAATTAAAATCATTATGAATACCAACGATAAAGATACCGATAGAGACAATAAATACCTACGTGCTAAAGAGCTGTCTCTTATACACATCTCCGAGCCCACGAGACCTCTCTAC
>CAJXPE010000038.1 GCA_913057965.1 uncultured Marixanthomonas sp.
GATCTACACGTAAGGAGTCGTCGGCAGCGTCAGATGTGTATAAGAGACAGAGGCTAATCCTTTAGCATCATTTGAGGAATTGATTAATGAAAAATCTTGTAGTTTATTAATTGTATTTGCTAAAGATAAAGGGCTTAATTTTATTCTATCTCCTTTGTCAAACAAGTCTGAATATTCTTGAATGGTAGTAGAAAACAGATTGTTAATTCGTTGAAGTAATTTTTCCGATTTTTTTGAACTTTTAATTTGTTCAAATTCAGTATCGTCAATAAAAAATTTCTTTTCATTCTTTTTTTCGTCAATAACTTTTATAAAGAGGATTTTTATAAATTCTTCTAAAGTTTGTTGAGTTGAAAGTCCATCATTAGCATAAATGAAGTTATGAATTTCTTCAAACTTCCTTAAAAGTTTATCGGTCTTGGTTAGTTCAAAATCTAAATTTAATTCCATAGGTTACACATTTGTGACAAATATAATCACAAATGTGTAACTAAAAAATAATTATCTTAAATCTAATTGAGTTTTGTCAATTTTTCTTGGTTTTGGTTTTGTGTCTTCAATGCACTTATCTAAATCATCATACCAAGGTTCAATCAATTTATGACGCTCGTAATTATCTTTAGCAGTCAAAATATCTATAGTGTAATTTTGTTGTAAGTGATTTGGCGATTTTCCTTGATGATTTAATTCTTCACTATTGACAAAAACAAATTCGTGTTTGCCAGTTTTTAGAAATAAATCGACACTCAAAATATTGAATTCACTTACCAAAGGTCCTGTACTTTTTATTTTAGTTTCAGGGTCAATTCTTGAAGATGGCATATGTGTTTGTAAAAGCCGAACAGGTGCAGTTAAATCCCAATAAGCATTTTCACTAAATGATTCTTCAGGAAATTTATCTAACCAATCTTTAATTTCGTTTTTGTCTTTCCATAAACCGTTTAAATCTGGTATGCCAGAACCAGGATTGATTTTACTCCAATCAAATTTTGGGAACTTTCCTTTGTTTTTAGCTTCCCAAGCTTTTTTCTTTTTTAAATAAGCTCGTTCTCCTGATTTATAGATGCTTTCAGTATGTTTCTTTCTGTCTATAGTATGTTTGGTTAAAAGATTTAGACAACTTTTTATGTTGGTTAAATTTGCTCTTTTCTCTGCATTAGATTTTACACCTTTACATTCAACTACAAGCCATTCGTCTTTGTCGCTATCTTTTTTTCTAATGTAAAAATCACCTCTTGCATCATCACTTTTGGCATTATATCCACCACTTGGTTTTTCTTTAATTCTTAATACCTCATATCCTTTTGATTCAGCATATTTCTTAAATAGATTTTCTCCCAATATTCCATTGATATTTTGTCTTGCGTTTGGGTTTGTTTGTAAAATCTCTAAAAAAGTTTCTACATCAACATCAAATGTTTCTTCAATGTATTTATTTAGTTTCTCCATATTTCTCTATTAGTTTAAAAAGTTCTGAAAGAGAAATTTGAAGTGTTTCGGCAAGTCGTTCAATTATTTTAAGAGAAATGTTTCGTTCTCCTTTTTCAATGTCGCTTATGTAGGTTCTGTCAATATCAGATTCGTTAGCTAAAGACTCTTGAGAAAGTCCTTTTTCAAGTCGAAGTTCTTTTAATACAATTCCAAATTTTCTTTGCAAATTCATATCGCAAAGATTAAATTATGTAGACGATTGTACAACGGTCAATTGTCCTCATTTTGATTCGAGCGTTGGGAAATTTTAGCTCTTTTGGTTTTTAGAGCGTTGGAAATTAGTGTTGGCAAAAACCAAAAGTGCTAAAATATGCGGCTGGTAGTATGAAACACAACGGTTGTGTGTAAAAACTGTAAGCGGCAAATTCCGAAGGAATTTCCGGTTATAATCAACTAATTTAGCAAAAAGCAATGAATTCCGAAGGAATTCAGATACGCTTATTGTTTTTACATGTTGTTAGCGCTTGTTTTTTAGCTACAGTACTTGTCTTGTCCGCTACATTTTTCACGTCCGAGTAAAGTCCGATCTGCGTCCTTATTTGCGCAATGCTTGTCAAATCCGATTACGCATTTTTTGAGTACGAGTGAAATCCGAAAACACTACTTTTGAGTATTGATTTTCCAATAAACGCTAACGTTCGCGTATAACCGCAGTTACGGATTTAAAGTTACTTAATTTTTGGGTTAAACACCGACGTTAGCAATTTCGAGTGGATTCGGACGCAGTCGAATCCGCCGTAATTGTGGTTATACATTGCTGTACACAGTTTTTAACAATTAGAGTATTCTCGAATAGAAAGAACTTCCTTTTCTGTCCATTCTTTTATTTTTTCAAGAATATTTTTTTCAAAATTATTGATTTTTTTATTCCACTCGGTATAGTTCCAACCACTGATGGGGTCTTTGTTTACTTTGATATAGGCATAGAGAAGGCTCTCTGAATTATCTTTATTCTTGACAGATAAATTAATGATTCCTCCACCTTTGGCTGGCTTTTCATAAATTAGGTTAAATCCTTCCAATATTGAAAGGTCGATAAGTTTTATTTTAATTCCGTCATTGTGCTTAATAATGATTCCGATATTATTGTGCATTTTATCATTAAATATAAACTGGTGTTTCTCTGATATTTCGTTAATTAATTCATCAATAACTTTTTGTGATAAATTGGACTGTTCTTGAAATGAATCAGAATTTAGAAGGTCGTCTTCCTTAAATAAAAAGAATTCTCCTAAGTTTCTATTGAATTCGATTATTTCCATTTAGTTTTAATTGTGTGCAACGTATATATAAACACCATTTAGCGTTAATATTTTATTTATTTAAAAAATAGGGGAGTACTCAAATGTAATAAAAAACCTTAAACTCATTAGGTGTAATATATTTTTTAAGTAAATGGCATTCCAGAAAGCAACCCGCCTTTTAAGCTAACGAGCTCTTTTTTAAACCTGTTGTTTTGTAGTATGTTGATCGCTGTTTTGCTTCGTACACCCGATTTACAAAATACCAATAGGTCTTTGTTATCGGCTATTTCGGTGTATCGTTCAGGTAATTCGTCTAAGGGAATATGGATGCTTTTAATATAAAATGCATCTCGCTCGGCTTGGGTTCTTACGTCCAGTAGGTTAAAGTTTGACGCTTGCTGTTTGTATTCTTGTACACTAATTTCCTCAATATCGGTATAAATTCCACAAAGTGCTTGGTAATCTTCTTCCAATGCGTGTATGGGAGGTGCCGCGATTTTTTTAAAAGAAAAGATCGATTGCTTCATAGAAAGCGCATCGAAGGTCAATAATTGTCCAGATAGGATCGTTTCCAACCCTAAAATAATCTTTAATACTTCATTGGCTTGTAAACTTCCTATAATACCTGGTAACACACCCAACACGCCTATTTCAGAGCAATTAGGAACTTCGTTTGGAGGTGGTGGCGTAGGGTATAAACACCGATAGGTTGGCCCGTTTTTAAAATTAAACACAGATACTTGCCCCTCAAAGGTATGAATGGAACCAAATACAATGGGTTTATCTAGCAATACCGCAGCGTCATTTAGTAAGTAGCGGGTAGGGAAATTATCGGTTCCATCGACAATAATATCGTAGGGCGCTAAGAGTGTAAGCGCGTTCTCTTTTGTCAGTCTTGTTTGATGGGCGTTAAATTGGATAAAAGGATTTAAACCTTGCAATTTCTTAACAGCAACAGTTACTTTACTCTTGCCTATATCCTGGTGGGTGTATAATATTTGGCGTTGCAGGTTCGACTGTTCTACAATGTCATAATCCACAATACCAATCCTGCCCACTCCTGCGGCGGCTAGGTATTGTAGCACGGGACAACTAAGGCCGCCGGCGCCTATTACCACTACTTTTGCTTGCTTTAGTTTCACTTGGCCTTGCATTCCAACTTTTTCAAGTAAGAGGTGTCTGCTGTATTGTTGGTGTTCGCCTGCTGTTAACTCCATATCAATCCGATTTAGAAAACGTTTTATCCCAATCTTTCCAAACCACTTCGTAGCCTTGCGATTGGATCATTTGCTTAATTTCTTCTGTACTTCGTTCATCTGAAATTTCAAACTGCTCTAAGGATTGTGGGGCCACGGCATATCCGCCCGGATTTGTTTTCGATTCGGCGCTTATAGAAGTGATTCCTAAATTGATAATATGGTTTCTAAAGGTTTCGCTCTCCCGTGTGGACATGGATAACTCTACGTCTTCATCCAATAAACGGTACGCGCAAATTAATTGTGCGAGGTCGGCATCTGTCATTTCAACTTTAGGCTGTACTTCGCCCTCATGCGGACGTAACCTAGGAAACGAGATGGAGTATTTTGTTTTCCAATAGGTTTTTTGCAAGTATTTTAAATGCAATGCAGTATAAAAGCTATCGACTCGCCAATCTTCCAGACCGAACAAAGCGCCTATCCCAATTTTATGAACCCCCGCTTTCCCCAATCGATCTGGTGTATCCAGCCGATACTCAAAATTTGATTTCTTCCCTTTTGGGTGGTGAGTTTTATAGGTTGCCTTATGGTAGGTTTCTTGATACACCAACACCGCGTACAAACCTTCTTCAATAAGTATTTCATACTCTTCTTGATCTAGCGGTTGTACTTCAATACTAATGTTGGAAAAATGCTCCCGAATTAAAGCAATGGCGTTTTTTAAATACGAAACGCCAACGGTGCTATTGGCTTCACCAGTAACCAAAAGAATATGATCGTACCCCAATTGTTTAATATGCGCTACTTCCTTAAGAATTTCTTTATCCGTAAGTGTTTTTCGTGGTATTTTATTTGTCAAACTGAACCCGCAATACGTACAGATATTTTGACATTCATTGGAAAGGTACATCGGGACATACATTTGGATGGTATTTCCAAACCGTTTCTTTGTCAGCGCATGACTTCGTTGTGCCATTTCCTCGATAAAGGGCTTGGCAGCAGGAGAAATCAATACTTTAAAATCGTCTAATGTGATTTTATCTTTCAGTAAAACCTGTTCCACATCTTGGGAGGAGAAGCTATAAATTTCTTTTTCTAGGGTATCCCAGTCGTATAAATTGAATGTGTTTAAAAAATTACTCATGTAAAAAAGAAGTTAAAGGGCTACTAGCTTCGGCATGGTGTTTTACAGAAGCCAATTTTGCTTTGCACGCCATTCTACCGGCTTCTACAGCCATTTTAAAAGCAATACCCATTTGTACTGGATTTTGAGACACGGCAATAGCCGTGTTGACCAAAACGGCATCGGCGCCTAATTCCATGGCGTATGCTGCGTGGGATGGTGCCCCGATACCAGCATCCACTATTACGGGAACGTTGCTTTGTTCAATAATAATCTCTAAGAAATCCTTGGTCATAATCCCTTTATTACTCCCTATTGGAGCGCCCAAAGGCATCACGCATGGCACGCCAATATCCTCCAACCGCTTGCACAAAACAGGGTCTGCGTGAATGTAGGGCATTACCACAAAACCTTCTTTTACTAAGGCTTCGGCTGCTTGCAAGGTTTCTATGGGGTCTGGTAATAAATATTTAGGATCTGGATGAATTTCTAATTTTATAAAATTGGTTCCTAAGGCTTCTCTTGCCAATTGCGCTGCAAAAACAGCCTCTTTGGCTGTTCGAACGCCGGAAGTATTGGGTAATAAATTGATGTGTTTTTCCTTGAGGTGCATCAATATATCGTCGGTCTCATTATGTAGTTCTACCCTTTTTAAAGCCACTGTAACCAATTCACTTTCTGAAGCCACAATGGCTTCTTGCATGGTCTTCGAGCTACTGAACTTACCGGTTCCGGTAAATAATCTCGAATGAAATGTTTTATCGGCTATTTTGAGTGTGTCTGTCATGTTATGCATTTTTATTTGGTTTCCAAACTTGTTCTTGTGTTGCAGCAGTTTGTAAAATGTTGTGGAAACGATTAATGGTATTAAAATCGTTGGTAATGGTTCCCGAGGCAGCGATTCCATACACACCTGTTTCTATTAACTCAGGAACATCCTGTATTGTAATCCCGCCAATAGCAATAATGGGAACCGCTGTTTTGAGCTCCTTCAATATGCTTGCATATTTTTGCAACCCTAAAAAGGGGCTTAGGTTTTGTTTGGTATAGGTAAACCTAAACGGCCCCAATCCTATATAATCCACTTTTTTTTCTATAAGTTCGTTGCAATCTTGAATGCTATTTGCAGTGCCGCCAATAAGTTGCCAAGAGTGTAAGTGTTTTTTAGCTTCGGAAGGGCAGGCGTCTTTTTTTCCTAAATGGACGCCCTCCGCTTGTACCGCTTTGGCAATTTTGTAATGATCATTAATTATTAAACGGGTTTGAAAACCACTAGTAATTTCCCTCGCTTTTTCTGCTGTATTAAACACAGTAGCTTCGTCTACATTTTTAAGGCGTAACTGCACCAGTTCAGCTCCAAAAGTACAGGCTTGTTGTATATTATCCAGATGTTGTTTTGGGCTGTCACCTTGTGTAATATAGTGTAGTTTAGGTATCATGTTGTAGAGAGATTAGTATGTTTTCCTAATAAAGAAGGGTGCGAGTTTAAAAATCTTTCGGTGTACAATTTGGCATTTCTACAAGCATCCTCCAGTTCAATTCCTAATTCAAGGTTACTCGCTAAAGCCGAAGATAACACACAACCACTGCCATGTTTTTCTAAAACATCAGCTACAGTAGGAGGGATGTGTACCGTCACAATTTTGCTATGGTGTAATTGATCCCAACCTTTTTTGTCTTCTTGGTGCCCTCCTTTTACATGGATGTTTGTAAAACGGCTGATGTACTGAAGCGTTTCTTCCAAGGACATTTCAGGATATAAACTTTGAATTTCATCGTAGTTTGGCGTGATGACAGTACACAGTTTCCATATTTCATTTAATATATCTTGTTGTTCGTTTGCATGAAAATCAAAACCGGCACTTGCTTTAAAAACAGGGTCTAAAATGATTTTTATGGAAGGATTTTTGGTATGCAATTTTTTTAGAATCTGAAGCAATGTTTTCCAAGATTCTACAATTCCGATTTTCACGGTATTAATCTCAAAACGATCAAATAAACTATCTATTTGAGCTAAAATCGTTTCCGTAGCAACCCAGTCACACTGCTTAAACGCTATATCGTTTTGAATAGTGATAGCGGTACAGACCGATAGTCCATACAAGCCATGTGCTTCAAATGTTTTTATATCTGAAGTAATTCCAGCACCGCCGCTAGGATCGTGTCCGGCTATGGTTAGTATATAGTTGTGGGTATTCAAAATGCTGTTTTTAGGTTGTTAAATGCTTTTACCGGATTTTCATTGTTCCAAATGCCTCCTAAAACCCCCACGTCATTATATCCCATTGCTTTACAAGCTTCTATGTTTTTTGAAGTAATCCCACCTAGACCTACAATTGTTTTATCAATATGATTCACATCGAAACCGCGACCTTCATATCCTTTTTTAGATATAGAGGAAAAGACAGGACTTAGTAGGTGATAATCGAATTCAAACTCACAGTTTGTTATGTCTTCAGGTTCGTGAAAAGAAGAGCTGATTGTTTTATCTGCCATATTGAGGCTTTTAAAATATTCCAATTGCTCGTTTTCTATGGTCTCTCTTCTTTTCTGTTCCTGAAAATGAATTCCTTTTAAATTAAATTCGTTCACCAACTCATGAAACAAATGCACTACAATTCTCTTGTGATAGGTTGTGTCTATTTTCTTCAAATAAGCGATATGTTCTTTATAATCTTTTTCTGGTTTCCGAAGGTGATAGCACGCCAAACCCGCTTCAAAAAGCCGATGTAGCGTGTTTATTTCATCTTCAATATCGGTTTCAGGAGCAATAACAACAATCATATTTTAAAGATATACTTCAGAACCTTTGTCTTTAAACTCTTTCGATTTTTCTTCCATCCCTTTTTGAATCACTTCATTATCCACAATATCATTTTCTTTGGCGAAATCACGAACTTCCTGGGAGATCTTCATGGAACAGAACTTAGGTCCACACATAGAACAGAAGTGCGCCAACTTTGCTCCAGCTGCCGGTAGGGTTTCATCGTGGTATTCTAATGCCCGCTCCGGATCTAAGCCTAAATTAAATTGATCTTCCCAACGGAATTCAAAACGGGCCATACTCAAGGCATTATCCCGGTGTTGGGCGCCTGGATGTCCTTTTGCTAAATCGGCGGCATGGGCAGCTAACTTATATGTTATTACCCCCACGCGAACATCTTCTTTATTAGGTAGTCCTAAATGTTCTTTAGGCGTTACATAACACAACATCGCACAACCAAACCAACCAATCATAGCTGCGCCAATACCAGAGGTAATGTGGTCATACCCTGGAGCGATATCTGTAGTCAATGGGCCTAGCGTATAGAAAGGAGCTTCGTCACATACTTCAATTTGCTTTTCCATGTTTTCCTTAATCATATGCATAGGCACGTGACCGGGACCTTCGATAAAGCACTGCACTTCACGCTTTCGAGCGATTTTTGTTAATTCTCCTAGGGTTTCCAATTCTGCAAACTGTGCTTCATCATTGGCATCGGCTATAGACCCTGGACGCAAACCATCACCTAAAGAAAAAGCGACATCATATTGTTTTAATATCTCACAAATGTCCTCGAAATGAGTGTAGAGAAAACTCTCTTTGTGATGCGCCAAACACCATTTGGCCATAATAGAACCCCCACGGGAAACAATCCCGGTTACTCGGTTGGCAGTCATAGGGACATACCGTAGCAACACCCCAGCGTGGATGGTAAAGTAATCGACACCTTGTTCAGCTTGTTCGATTAACGTATCGCGGAAAATTTCCCAAGTTAGGTCTTCAGCGACCCCATTTACTTTTTCCAAGGCTTGGTAAATAGGCACCGTCCCAACAGGTACTGGCGAATTACGTATAATCCATTCGCGGGTTTCGTGAATGTTTTGTCCGGTAGATAGGTCCATAATATTATCTGCACCCCAACGGCAAGCCCACACCGCTTTTTCTACCTCCTCTTCAATGGAGGAAGTGGTTGCGGAATTCCCAATATTTGCATTTATTTTCACCAAAAAGTTTCTCCCTAAAATCATAGGTTCAGCTTCTGGGTGGTTGATGTTAGAAGGGATGACAGCACGACCTCTTGCCACTTCGTCCCGAACAAATTCGGGTGTAATTTTATCTGGAATAGAGGCGCCAAAGTGCTCTCCTTTATGTTGCTTTCTAATTTCGGTCATTTCATCGATGCGTTGATTTTCACGAATGGCGATGTATTCCATTTCTGGCGTAATGATCCCTTTTTTAGCATAGTGCAATTGGGTTACGTTTTCACCTTCTTTAGCACGGAAAGGCTTTTTCAATAAAGAGAAACGCATATGGTCCAACTCTTTGTTGTTTAAACGCTGGTTGGAGTAGTCTGAAGAAAATTCATCTAACTTTTCTACATTATTTCTGTCTAAAATCCATTGCTCACGGATTCTTTCAATACCTTGGTGAATATCAATCTCCTTATTAGGATCGGTATAAGGACCAGAAGTATCGTAAACGGTCACAGGTTCGTTAGAAGTCATTTTTCCTGTTATAGAATCTTTTGTATCGCTTAACGCGATTTCACGCATCGCAACTTGTATGTGCGGATGAATTTTACCAGATACATAAACTTTTTTAGAGTTCGGAAACGGTTTTCTTGTGATGGTTCCTTTTTTGGGTGCGGTGTCTTTATTTTTCATAATAGTATGGTGTTATACGAATGTGTTAGTATTGAATGGAAGTATTATCCCCCTTGCGTGGCTTGAATGATTAAAACATGGTCATGTTCAGACAATGTTTTAGACTCCCATAAATTTTTTGAAACAATGGTATTGTTAACAGCGACAGCAATGCCATCTAGAGGTGATTTTAGTTGCTTGAGCAGTTGTTGGATGTTGAAATCGGGATTGATTTCTAACGCTTTCTCATTAACCTGAATAGTAATCATAGTACAGTATATTTATTAAATATGCTGTAAATTTTAAAGGTGTATTGAAAGGATTGCTTTGAAATGAGAGTCCCCAGATGGAAACTCTTATAAAAAGGAGTGTAAACACATGTTATCACGTGTTTTTTCGACTTTTCCCTTCGCTGGTACTAACCAGATCAGGTTCAAAGGGTTTTTCTCAGTTCTAAAATTTAGAACACCCCTAAAGTTTACACCACAAACCTATTAAAAAATTAATGCTTAGTCAAATTTGACACCCACTTTTATTTGCTATTGAATAACTAAAAATTGATATGGGTTAATGATTAATATGGAGATTGTTTTAAAGGTTTGCCAAGACTGTTTCAAGTTGCGTTCAGTATTGAACGCATCACTTTAAAGAGAACTATTTAATATTTTACTAGCTGCTTTTAGAAGGAGGTATACTAGTTCTTTGGAATGTACTATCCGTGTTAGAAAGTATCCTAACAGAATATAAAATGGAGCTTTCCATAAACGACTTAGAACAATAAAAGCTTTTAGCAATGAATCGTTATTAGAACATGCTACTGTTTGATATAAATGTATTAGGAAAAAACCTACATATAAATAATTTAGATTCGTTAAAACCCTATTTTAAACGATTATATGCATATAAATTTGATAAATTGAAAGATTATTATATATATTTACATAGATTATTAACCTATTTATGTATTTAATTCAAGCCCCCCATGAAAAACAATACTTATTTAAACCCTAGAAAGGGTGTCTTTAAATTATTGGTCTTTTTTCTGTTTATTGTACTGCCAGCCACTGCACAAGTGGGGATAGGTACAACGGTGCCTGCATCTAGCAGTGCCTTACAAATAGACAGCACCACTGGTGGATTTGTACCACCACGAATGACCAATACACAAATGAACGATATACCTACGCCACTGGAAGGATCTATTGTTTACAATACTACATTTTCTGCACTATTTTTGTACTCTTCTGGAACATGGAATAACATTACGCGTCCCGATCTTCCTTCCATTGTCATGGCGAAGGACTGGGGTGAGAATGATGATAATAATCTAGTGCAAACTAATGAAAATACATATTATAGTTTCCCTCTTAATACTGCTGAAATAGCCTCTACTGAAGAAAATTTCTTTACTGTTACAGCAAATGGTACTGTGCAAGTTAAAAAGAAAGGGAATTATATGATTACTGCCGGTTTTGCTGTAAGCAATTTGCCTGTTGGAGGTCACAAGTATATAATTGGAGTATATAGGAATAACACCTCTAATCTTATTGGATATTTAGTACGTGGAAATGTAGTTATGGAGTCTGAAGATGAATTTGGTACCAGTGGAGTAATGACCTTTCCTTTTGAAGCCAAAGACAAAATAATTTTACGGTATGTACTGAATAATGGAGGAAATCAATTAGATGCTCGTTTCTTTAAAATAGGAGTTATTAAAATTTAAACGGCTATGAAATATTGTAAAAAAAATCTAATTGTACTTGTTCTGTTTTTGGCCGTTATGCCCTTGTTTGCTCAAAGCGGAGTGGCTATTAATACTACAAATTTAGATGACGGTAGTGCGTTACAAGTAGAAAGCACAACTGGATCTGTAGTTATGCCTCGTATGACGACCACCCAAATGGAAGCAATTGATGGGCCACTTGAAGGTTCTATCGTTTTTAATACCACCGATAGTAGTTTATATATCCGTATTAATGGTAACTGGATTAAATACGTTCAGTTAAACAATACCCCTTCTGTAATTCTCAATAAAAATGGAGGGAATCTTATCTTACAAGAAGATCCACCTTTGCCTTTACCACTTAATGATGTGAATATTCTACATAATGTACCCGATTATTTTGAAGTAAGTGGCAACAGTGAGGAAGAACCTAAAGACAGTACTATAAGAATATTACAAGAAGGTTTATATCTAGTTACAGCAGGAATGTCTACTACCAATTTACCTTCAGGTCCCAAAAAATACAAACTTCTCGTATTTGTAAATGGAACGCTAAAATCTTACTTAACAAGTGGTAATGTGAATTTAGCTAAAAATGATTTTTGGGGTACCAGTGGAAACTCAGTGCTATTATTAGATGCCAATGATGTAATAGAAATTAAATACACCTTAGATGGCAGCAGTACAATTACGGCTAAGTTTTTTAACATCGGAATTTCTAAGTTATAAGAATACTTTTTATTGGTATTTGGCTACTGCTAAACAGGAGCAGAAATAGACCTAAGCCTTTAATTTTATTTTTTCAGAAAGAAATAGAATATTTTCTATATACTTCATTTCTAACTATTGGGAAAACCTAATAAATACAGTAAGTAAAATTGTGAATATCTATTCCAAATTTTGAATAACAGAGGTGTTATAAATCCTATTTTTGGCGTCCTAAAAAAATATAGATATGAGCGTAATTTGGTACGAATGTAAGGTGAAATACAGAAAAACACACGAGACAGGAGAGCAAAAAGTAACAACAGATACGTATTTATTAGATGCGGTATCGTATACAGAAGCAGAAGCTAGAATTACTGAAGAAATGAAGGCGTATACAAGTGAGGATTTCAGAATTATGAATATAAAGGTTGCTAATTTTTCAGAGGTGCATCCGTTTGAGAATTCCGATCGTTGGTTTAAGTCGAAAGTTTCATTGGTAGCTATGGATGAAGATAGCGGAAAAGAGAAAAAGACAAATATGTATTTGTTAGTGCAGGCCAATAATGTAAAAGAAGCATTTGAGAATAGTACGTTGGCAATGACTGATACCATGGGAGATTATTCGATTCCTGCGATTACAGAATCTCCAATTTTGGACGTATTTCCATATTTCACAGGAGAAGAAGAGCAATTGGAGAAGTTTAATGTTCTAGAAACAGCTGAACCTGTGGAATAAGAAAATTAAAATATAAGTAATTCAATTTTTACTTCAAGAAACCCCGAGGGCTATGCTTCGGGGTTTCTTATTTATTTTTTTCTACATCTTCCATTTAGACAGAACTTAGAGCCATTAGAATCATTTTTTAGTAATTTCGGGTGGTTTTAGGTTATCTAGATTTATATAAATTTTAAGAGCTTATTATCATTATTTAATTATGTTTAAGCGCATTGAATTAGACGTAGTTATTGTTGACAATTAGGCGTCTAAGAATCATTGCATTAACCCTTAAAGTAACATCTAGCATGAATAGCAACAGAGCATACGGGATCGGTGGTAGTACGCCAGAGGAAGAACTTTCTAAGTTAAGCGCCCCAACCGATAAGCCGACTCCCATTACTGATAAAGAATTTCAAGACAGACTTGACAAAGCCTGTGCAGCCTTAAAAGCCAAAGGATTGGATGCGTTATATATCAATGCCGGGACTAATTTATATTACTTTACCAACACACAATGGAATGAGTCAGAACGATTAGTTGGCGCACTTTTATTTGCCGATGGAAGTCTTCATTATGTGATTCCTGAGTTTGAAATAGGCACGTTTAATGATTTCATCGGAATTAAAGGCGAACTTATTCCTTGGTTGGAACACGAATCGCCCATACAGAAAATATCCGAAGTTGTAACAGAAGGAACGCGTTTAGCGATTGATGATTCGACCCCTTTTAATTTGGTTTCCCATTTTCAGGAACACAAAAAATTTGAAATTAGCAGTGCTGAAGAACTTATCAAAGATATCAGAATGCTTAAAAGTGATGCTGAGATTGCTCACATCCAGTATCCGATGGACTTAACAATGCAAGTACATAAAGCGGTAGCAAAAATTTTAAAACCAGGTATTACCACTGCTGAAGTAGAAAATTTTATTCACAAGGCACATCAAAAATTAGGAATTGCAAGTGGTTCTTACTTTTGCATTGTTCTATTTGGTAAAGATTCCAGTTTTCCGCACGGGGTAAAATCGCCCAAACCATTAGAAGAAAATGATATCGTTTTGGTAGATACCGGTACACAGTACAACGGCTATATTTCAGATATCACCAGAACCTATAGTTATGGAGACGCTTCGGAGAAGGAAAAAGAAATTTGGGCAAACGAAAAAGCCGCTCAATTAGCAGCTTTTGATGCCGCGCAGCTTGGCAAGCCTTGTGGACATATTGACGACCAAGTTCGGGTACAGTTAGAGAAAGATGGCCTCGGACCCGATTACAACTTACCAGGATTACCCCATCGAACCGGTCACGGAATTGGTCTTGAAATTCACGAACATCCATTTATTTTAAGAGGAAATGATATTAAAATACAAACAGGAATGGCTTTTAGTATTGAACCTATGATTGTGGTGCCGGAAGAATTCGGTATTCGTTTGGAAGATCATATCTATATGACAAAAGAAGGACCGAAGTGGTTTACAGAACCAGCTTATAGCATCGAGAATCCATTTGGGGTTTAACATTAACTTGTTATAGAGCTTTTACTTTCTTTGTTTTTTTAAAAATAATACACATTTATGTACATCCGTAATGCCCGTCAAAACAACCTCAAAAACATTGATTTAAATATTCCTGAAAATCAATTGATCGTGGTAACAGGGTTATCAGGCTCAGGGAAATCCTCTCTTGCTATGGATGTTATTGCCAATGAAGGGTATCGTTATTTCTTAGAGAGCCTTCCAGCGTATAATCAACAAAACGTTCAAGTAATACCTACTGCTGAAGTTGATGATATACAAAACCTTCCGCCTGTAATTAAAGTGGAGCAGTCTAAACGCTTCCAATCTATTAATACTACTTTTGGTACGCTTTCTGAACTGACGGCTGTCTTCAGAATTTTATTTGCCCGTTATTCGGCTGCCGAAACAATGAGTAAATCACTCTTTTCTTTCAATCACCCAAGGGGAGCTTGTGAGGTCTGTCGCGGTATTGGAGAAGCGGAATATATTGACCTTAATAAATTAGTTGGTGATGAAAGTAAAACCCTTAGGGAAGGGGCAATCACAACTACATTGCCTAACGGTTACATCGTCTATTCTCAAATAACGGTAGAAGAATTGGATAAGGTATGTAATGCACACGGTTTTAGTGTGGACATCCCTTGGAAAGAACTCACGGCTGAACAACAGGAGGTAGTTTTAAACGGAAGTGATCGCCTCAAAGTATTTTATGGCAAACATGGCTTAGAATCCCGACTTAGATGGAAAGGAATTAAAGCAAAGCCACGTGAGGAAGGATTCTATAAAGGAATGCTTCCGATTATGCAGGATATTTTAAGACGAGATCGAAACCCCAATATTCTAAAATTTGCCAGTTCTAAAACGTGCCCAAGTTGTAAAGGTGGACGAATAAAAGCCGAACATCTAAAATATGAATGGAAAAATTTTAATTTTCAAGCTTGGATGGAGCTTTCTTTAAGCGCGTTATATGATCAGTTAAAATCTTTAGAGTTAATAGCTGGTGAAAAAGTATTGGTGGATAAAATCTGCACCAAATTGTTCGATCTAATCCGATTGGGCATGGAAGAGTACCGACTAAGTACACCAAGTATGGATATTTCATCGGGAGATGGACAGCGCATCAAACTTATTAACCAAGTAAATAGTAAACTACAAGGTATTTTATATGTATTTGATGAACCTTCCATCGGTTTATCTGCAGCCTATCAACAATATTTACTTCATATTCTAAACCGACTCATTCGTAGCGGCAATACAGTGATGGTGGTGGAGCATGACTTAGATTTTATCCAGACTGCAGATTGGATAGTAGAATTAGGCCCAGAAGCTGGGCTGCACGGCGGCGAAGTGGTTTTTAACGGTTCCATTAATGACTTTTTAAAGGCTAGTAATCTAAACAGCCCAACACGAGCTGCACTAAAAGAGGCTAAGCCTGAAAAAGCGATAAAAAAACAGCTTAAAAAGGTATCGGTTGAAGCTTTTCAGCCTAGCACAAAGCAGCTGACCGTCGCGAGTAGAAAGACCCCTCAATTGCTCGAAAGCATTAACCACTTCTGTAAAAAAGAAGATTTGAAGCTTCTCACTGTAAGCGATCAACCGATAGGTAAAACACCTCGAAGTAACCCTGCTACCTACACAGGCTTAGCAAATAAAATACGAGATCTGCTCGCAAAAACACCTGAGGCGAAGGCTTCAAAATTAGCTAAAGGAGCTTTTTCATTTAACAACAAAATCGGTAGATGTGAAGCCTGTGAAGGAGCTGGTGTCATTACTTTATCGATGAGTGCGCTGGGTACTATCAATCAGGTTTGTCCTACTTGTAATGGTAAACGTTTTAAATCAGAAGTGCTTCGCGTGCATTGGAAAGATAAAAATATTGCAGAAATCTATACCTTAAGTATAGAAGAAGCCTATGATTTCTTTTCCGAAGAAAAAAAGATAAAAGAGATATTGTCTTTAATGCTGCAGTTGGGGTTAGGGTATATTAAATTAGGACAGCCTTCCAATACCTTATCTGGTGGAGAAGCGCAGCGTATTAAACTTACCAAACATTTCGCGAAGAAATCAAAAAAGACACTCTTATTACTGGAGGAACCCAGTATAGGATTACATCAACAGAATGTGCGTCAGCTATTAGAAGCCTTGCACCAACTCAAGAAACAAACGGCTGGTATTATCTGCTTTGAAAATCATTCCCTTTTTCAATCCACTTGTGATACGTTAGTAGATAATGCCTTAGAGGTTCAACCTATTGAAATCAAAAAAGAAGCCCCGCAGCAGCGAGATAGGATTTCCATTCAGGGGGCGAGGACACATGCTCTTAAAGACCTCAATTTAGATCTACCCAAGCATCAGTTAACTGTGGTTACTGGTATTTCAGGCTCTGGTAAATCTTCTTTGGTGATTGAAACCTTGCATGGCTTCGGATTACAAGAAATGACCAAGCAGTTCTCGAGTTATCAACAATCTAGAGTGGGCGTTAATTTTCAGTTTGAGGTCGATCATATTGAAGGGCTTACGCCTACTATTTGCATCACCCGTAAGCAGAAGAATTACTCGCAGCGTTCGGATATTGCAAAGCAAACCAGCATCGATAAGATCTTGCGCTTTGCCTTTTCCAGAAAGGCGCAATATGAAGGAGAAGAACTATCGGCTAGTCATTTTTCTAATAATCACGAATTGGGAAAATGTATGGTCTGCGAAGGTATGGGAGAAGAACTATTACCCGATCTCAACAAGCTTGTATTAGATGCGGATAAAAGCATTGCCATTGGACTCTTTGCACACAACAAAGCAGTGGGATATTATGGAGATCCAGCAGGTAAACATATGGCGGTCTTAAAAAAGGTTGGAGAAGAATATGGGTTTACATTAGAGACTCCTTTTAAGGCACTTAGCGATTCACAAAAAGAAATATTATTGCACGGAGCGGATGAGAAAGTATGGAAAGTGAACTGGCTGTACAAAACAAAGACAAGGGAAGGAACACAAGCCCTGAGTATGAAATGGGAAGGGCTCTTTCATTACTTGCAAGACGAGTATTTTAAAACTCGGAAAAATAAAAATATCAAGCAGCTCACTGCGCTCTTTTCACATAGGGAGTGTAGTCATTGTTATGGCAGCGGCTTAAAACCAAAACGATTAACTTTTAAAATAGGAGGCAAATCCATTCGTGAAATAAAATCAATGGATTTTAATGCTTTGGAATATTGGCTTTCCACTAATGATAATCAAGAAGTGGTCGATCAAAAGCTCATATCCAAAATTCAGCCTCACCTTATCAATACCATCAAAAGAGCGAAGCAGTTGCACATCGATCACTTGCAACTCAATCGAAAATCGCCTACACTTTCTGGTGGTGAAAATCAAAGGGTGGAGCTGATCAAACAGTTGAATAGTCCGCTTAAAGGCATTACCTATTTGTTAGACGAACCTTCTGCTGGCTTATCGAATGATAATATTCCGGACTTGATTCAAATTCTCAAAGAACTTATAGAAAAAGGAAATACCGTAGTGGTAATTGAGCATAATAAGGAGATTATGCTGGCTGCTGACCAGCTGATTCAACTTGGGCCGCAAGCAGGGAAATTGGGAGGCTATATTACGTATCAAGGAAGTCCTCAGGATTTTTTAAAACAAGCCGATTGTCATCCTTATTTAAAAGCACCCTCTAGAGCTATTGAGCTAAAAGATGGAAAGGAATCTATTGCCACTGTCTCTTATACACATCTCCGAGCCCACGAGACCTCTCTACATCTCGT
>CAJXPE010000039.1 GCA_913057965.1 uncultured Marixanthomonas sp.
ATCTACACGTAAGGAGTCGTCGGCAGCGTCAGATGTGTATAAGAGACAGTTTAAAAACTGAATATTCCTTTTTAACCCTTCATATTTAGTGCGATTTACGGCGCTTTTCCTGAAAATTTCATTAAAAACCTCTTTGGTTATTTCTTCCCACTCTTTTTTAGAGTTACTCAACAATTCAGGGTGGGGATTAAAAAGTGGTTCTTTGTGCGCTTTGCTGAAACGGTTCCATGGACAAACGTCTTGACACACATCACAACCAAACATCCAATCGTCCATCTGGTTTGAAAATTCAGTGGGAATCTCGTTTTTTAGCTCTATCGTTAAATAGGAAATACATTTGCTACCATCAACCACATATGGATCGACAATAGCCTGCGTAGGGCATGCATCAATACAAGCGGTGCAGCTTCCGCAATGATCGGTAACTGGGGTGTCGAATTCAAGATCTAAATCGACAATTAATTCAGCGATAAAATAAAAAGAACCGGTTTGTTTGGTCAATAAATTACTGTGTTTACCAATCCATCCCAGACCGCTTTTTGCTGCCCATGCTTTATCTAAAACCGGTGCAGAATCTACAAAAGCACGACCATGGACATTACCAATTTCTTCCTGAATATGATTTAAAAGTTGTTTTAATTTGTCTTTAATAACAAAGTGATAATCGCGACCATAGGCGTATTTTGAAATTTTATAACTCTCTTCGTTTTGTTCTTTGGAAGGATAATAATTCAACAATAACGAAATAACACTTTTTGAATCTGGAACCAATTTAGTTGGGTCTAACCGCTTATCAAAATAATTTTCCATATACCCCATCTCACCGTGCATATTCTTGTTTAGCCAAGATTCGAGACGCGGTGCTTCCTCTTCTAAAAATTGGGCTTTGCTAATGCCACAGGACAAAAAACCGAGGCGTTCGGCTTCGGTTTTAATAAGTTTTGTGTGTGTTTCTTTTAGACTCAAAATAAGCCTCCTTGGTTTCCTGTTTTGGTCTTTCCTAAATGTTTATAAGCTGCTGCGGTTACTTCTCGACCTCGTGGGGTTCTAACTATAAATCCTTGCTGTATTAAAAAAGGCTCATATACTTCTTCAATTGTTTCAGCACTTTCTGAAACAGCTGTGGCAATAGTCGTTATTCCTACGGGTCCCCCTTTAAATTTATCAATTAAGGTAGTTAAAATCTTGTTATCCATTTCATCCAAACCAAACGCATCTACATTCAATGCTTTTAAAGCGAATTTTGAAATTTCAATATCAATCTTTCCATTTCCTTTAATTTGTGCAAAATCACGAACCCTTCTTAAAAGAGCATTTGCAATACGAGGGGTCCCTCTACTTCTTCCAGCAATTTCAATAGCTGCTTCCATAGAAATAGGAATGTTTAATATACCAGAACTACGTTGAACAATAGACGTAAGTAACTCGGTTGTGTAATATTGAAGCCTAGAAGATATACCAAAGCGAGCTCGCATAGGCGCTGTTAACAAACCAGAACGCGTGGTTGCTCCAATTAATGTAAACGGGTTTAAGTTAATTTGAACGGTGCGAGCATTCGGGCCCGTTTCGATCATAATATCTATTTTGTAATCTTCCATTGCTGAATACAGATATTCTTCAACGATAGGGCTTAGACGGTGAATTTCGTCTATAAATAACACATCTCGATCTTCTAGATTGGTAAGTAAACCTGCTAAATCTCCTGGTTTATCAAGTACAGGACCTGAGGTAACCTTAATCCCAACTTCTAGTTCATGCGCTAAGATATGAGCCAAGGTTGTTTTTCCCAAACCCGGAGGCCCATGAAATAACGTATGATCTAACGCTTCATCTCTAAGATTCGCTGCTTGAACAAATACTTGTAAATTTTCCAATGCCTGATCCTGCCCTGTAAAATCCTCAAAGCTAAGCGGTCGTAGCTTTTTTTCTAAATCAACTTCCTGAGGCGATAGATTATCTCCCGTTGGGTTTAAGTGTTCGTTCATACAACAAATATACAAAGTGTATTTAAAGTAAGCTTTGTAAATATTTAACAAGATTTAATAATGCGTTATTACAAAACCGCTTTATCATTAAGTACCTTACAAAAAAAAGAACATGAAAAAGCCAACAGAAAAAGCACCTTCGTTACAATTAGATTTAATTAATGGTACAACGTGGGATTTAGCAAAACAACAACCTGAAAATTTTACAATGATCATTTTTTACAGAGGTCTTCACTGTCCAGTCTGTAAAAAGTACCTTGAAGAACTACAAACCAAAATTGACAAGTTTGAAGAAAAAGGAGTTAATGTGGTAGCAGCAAGTATGGACACTGAAAAAAGAGCTAAAATATCTACTGAAAAGTGGGATATTGAGTCAATTCCCTTAGCTTATGGAATGTCTGAAGACAAAGCTAGAGAATGGGGGCTTTATATTAGTCACGCTATTAAAGATGCCGAACCGGACGTTTTCTCTGAACCTGCTTTATTTTTAATAAAAAAAGATGGAAGTATTTATAGTTCCTCTATACAAAGCATGCCATTTGCTAGACCAGAATTTAATGACTTATTAAAGTCTCTAGATTTTGTTTTAAGTGAAGGATATCCGGCTAGAGGAGGTAAATAAAATAATAAACCGCACCCCTCCTCAGAAAGTGCGGTTTTAAAAAATCAGTAAACTCCCCATTTTACTAATTCAAATCTATCCAAAAATAAGCGTTTTACTCACATAGAGTCAATACCCACTTTTGGGTATTTTTGATACTTTTGAAAAAAATAAAAGCCGTACGTTTTAAGTACGGCTTTTACAGTCACAAAGTCCCCACACTTTGTTCCCTAATCGTTGATACTCCAAATATAGGATCAATCTAGAATAAAGTCAATACGTAATTATACGTAAATTTGGTATAAACAATAAAACCCTCCTAAATTAGGAGGGTTTTATTATTTTTATTATATACTTCTTTAACTATAATTAATGGTTCATCTCTTCCTCGTTATCCTTTAAGGGGATATGTTGCGGAACATAATCTTGCCCAGGAATTACGTAGTCTGTTTCGTCTTTATTCAACTTACTATAGTCATAAGCCCAACGGTGTACGTGTGGTATTGGTCCGTCCCAGTTTCCATGAATGTGTTTCATTTCGGCTGTCCACTCCAATGTAGTAGATCTCCAAGGATTCTTTGGACCTATTTTTCCGTAGAAAATAGAATGGAAGAAGTTATACAAGAATACTACTTGAACTGAAGCAGTAATGATAGCAAAAATGGTTATTACCAAATTAATATCAGCTAAATCATCGAAATATGGGAAGTTTGTGTTGGTATAATATCTTCTTGGTAGTCCAGCCATTCCTACAAAGTGCATAGGAAAGAAAATTCCATACGCTCCTATTGCAGTTACCCAGAAATGGACATATCCTAAGTTTTTGTTCATTAATCGTCCTTCAAACATTTTCGGGAACCAATGATACACACCTGCTAATAATCCATACACCGCAGAAATACCCATTACCAAGTGGAAGTGAGCAATTACAAAATACGTATCGTGAACGTTAATATCCAACGCACTATCACCTAATATAATTCCTGTTAAACCTCCTGTAATAAAGGTTGAAACAAAAGCTATGGAGAATAGCATTGCGGGGTTCATCTGTAAATTACCCTTCCATATTGTTGTAATCCAGTTAAAAGCCTTTACTGCTGAAGGGATTGCAATCAATAATGTTGTAAACGTAAATACGGAACCTAAAAATGGATTCATCCCTGAAACGAACATATGGTGCCCCCAAACAATTGTAGAAAGGAAGGCAATTGCTAAAATAGAAGCAATCATCGCTCGGTATCCAAAAATAGGTTTTCGCGAGTTTGTTGCCATTACTTCGGAAACGATACCCATGGCAGGTAATATTACAATATATACCTCTGGGTGACCCAAGAACCAAAATAAGTGCTCAAATAATACTGGCGAACCACCTTGATTGTGTAATACTTCTCCGGCGATATAAATATCGGAAAGGAAAAAGGAAGTACCGAAACTTCTGTCCATTATTAACATCAATGCTGCTGATAGTAATACAGGGAACGATACTACACCAATAATAGCTGTTACAAAGAAAGCCCAAATAGTAAGTGGAAGTCTTGTCATAGACATTCCTTTGGTTCGTAAGTTTAATGTTGTTACAATATAGTTAAGTGAGCCCAATAAAGATGAGGCAATGAATATAGCTAATGATACCAACCATAATGTCATACCTGTACCAGATCCTGGTATTGCTTGTGGCAATGCACTTAATGGAGGGTAAACCGTCCATCCAGCTGATGCAGGTCCTGCTTCAACAAATAAAGAGAACACCATAATAACACTGGATATGAAAAATAGCCAGTATGATACCATATTTAAAAAGCCTGAGGCCATATCCCGTGCTCCAATTTGCAGCGGAATCAATAAGTTACTAAAGGTACCACTCAATCCTGCTGTTAAAACAAAGAATACCATGATGGTACCGTGAATGGTAACTAACGCTAAATAAACACTCGGGTCCATTACGCCGCCTTCTGCCCATTTACCTAAGAAAATTTCAAAAATTGTAAACGGTTCTTCTGGCCATGCAATTTGCATTCTAAAAAGAACGGACATTAAAATTCCGATAATCCCCATAAAAATACCAGTAATAAGGTATTGCCTAGAGATCATTTTATGATCGGTACTAAATATATATTTAGTTATAAAGGTCTGTTTGTGATGATGCCCGTGATCATCGTGGTGATCTACTGCTAATTCTTCTGTGTGTGCTGACATATCTTCTAAACTAATTTCTTATCTGTTCTCTTTTAATTTTGCAAATGTTTCGTCAAGTTTTGGCTGTTCTGCCAACCATGCCTCATAATCCTCTTGAGACTCAACTACGATTTTCATTTGCATATTATAATGGTTAACTCCACATATTTTATTACAAAGCAATAAGTAATCAAACTCATAAGAATCTAATGGTGATTCCCCTTTTGCGGCTAATTCTTTACTTTTCTCTCTTCTTAATAAATTAATATGCCTTACTTTTTCCACTACCTCATCATCCATTCTCATTTCTTCAGTAGTAATGGTTGGTGTAAATGAAAACTGTGTAATCATACCTGGAACTACGTTCATCTGTGCTCTAAAGTGTGGCATATAAGCAGAGTGCAGTACATCTTGAGAACGCATCTTAAACAACACCTTTCTACCTACTGGTAGGTGAAGTTCGTTAACTACAATATCATCTTGAGCATTAGGGTCTGAAGCATCTACTCCTAATTGGTTTACTCCTTCTATCAATCGTACATTTGCTTCTCCTAATGTATTATCTTCTCCACTGTATCGAGCTCTCCAATCAAATTGGTATGCATACAATTCAACTACTAATGGATCATCTTCTTCACTAACGTTCATAATATCTGTCCAAGTGAAAAGACCATAAATAATTAAACCTGCCAATACTATAACTGGAATGATGGTCCAAATAAACTCTAGTTTATCGTTATCTGCGTAGAAAATTGCTTTTTTTCCCTTTTCGCCTTTATATTTAAAAGCGAAAGTAAGTAATAGCCAATGTGTTACAATCCCCACAAAGAAAATGAGGATCATGGATATCAACATTAAATTGTCTATCTGAGATCCGTGTTCAGATCCAGCCTTAGGCAAAAGCACATCGCCCCATTTCCAAAAACAAACAATAGCCAATACATACAAGAAGACCAAGAACATTACCATTAGGTAACCGTTCACCTTATTGTCTTTATCTGATGCTATATCTCCGGTATCTGTCTGTTTGGTTTTAGACATTTCAAATATCTTGGTCATTTGCCAAACAGCAACTCCAAAAAGAATGATTACTAATACAACTAAAAATGCGGTCATTTTATAAAATCTTCTTATTTATTAATAATGGTAATTTTCACTTTCCTTGATAAATGGGTTTCCTTTTGGTCGTAATGGAACTTTTCCAAGTCCAGTACCTATAACAAAAACAAACAGTCCCAAGAAAAAACATATACTTGCTATTTCAGTAATTCCAAAAGACCAATGTGCCCCTACGGTTGATGGCATAACAAGTAAGAATACATCTATATAATGTCCTACTAGTACTAAAACACCTGCCATAACAACAAACCAAGGAATTCTCTTGTAGTCACTATTCATTAATATCAATATAGGGAATACAAAATTAAGTACTAACATACTCCAGAATAATAAGTTGTATTCTTGAATTCGGATAATGAAATAAGTTACTTCTTCAGGGATGTTTGCGTACCATATTAGCATAAATTGTCCAAACCATAAGTACGTCCAAAAAATACTAAAAGCAAACATAAACTTCGCCAAATCGTGAAGATGACTATCATTTACAAATGGTAAAAAGCCTTTCCCTTTTAAGAATATTGTCACCAATGCAATGGCTGTAATAGCCGACACAAACATAGTTGCAAATACATACCACGCAAATAAGGTACTATACCAGTGAGGTGTCATAGACATAAACCAGTCCCAAGCCATCATTGATTCGGTTACAATGAAAAACAACAAGAAGTATACTGAAATTTTAAAGTTTCTTCTGTACGGATCGTAATTGTTAACCTCTGCTTGACGCAATGAGTTTCTGCGTGCGAAATAGCGGTACAAGTTCCATCCTAATACGTAAATAATAGCACGTATTAAAAAGAATGGAAAATTAAGGTACGTAGATTTTGCCTGTAATATTTTATCACCTGCCACAAGCTCTTCGTTTTGCCAAGGAAAAAAGTGTGTCCCAGCAAATACTACTATAAAAAAGACAATAATAGAACCCGGCAGAACATAAGAAGTAATTCCTTCCATCACTCTAAATAAGACTGGGGACCACCCTGCTTGTGCTGCATATTGAATTGCATAAAAAACAAGGGTTCCTAGTGCTAACATAAGAAAGAAGAATGCCGACACAAAAGTAGCAGACCAAGGTTTGGTTTGCAATTGATGCAATACATGTTCTAAGTGCTCATCCCCATGACCTTCCATGTGCACATCTTTTTCATGTTTCATTGCATTTTTAGAGTAGCCTTCTTTTCCGCGTGCCACATCCACAAAATTTGCCTCATGTGTTTCTTCGGTTGCGTGCTCTTCCCCATTTTCAGTCCCGTGACCTTCGCCATGGGCGTTTTCTGCAGCCATTATTTCTTTTACATCATCAATAGTAGATGGTGTGGAGAAAAATCCGTAGGTTATTCCCGCAAGACCAATTACCATAAGAATGATAGAAAACAGTTTTAATTTACTAGGTAGCGTGTACATATCTTTAGCTATTCTCTTTATTCTTTAGTTAGTTTCTTCTTCTGAAGTGTTTGAAGCTTCAGTTTTTGTTTTATTTTCCTCCATTTCAGGAGTGGCAACTTCAGTAGAATCTGAAGTCATTTCTTTTTGGTTATCCAATAATCCGGGCGTACCATTTAATGCCGCTTTTAAATTCATTACGTACATTGCTATCTGCCAGCGTTCCTTATGGTCCACCTGTGAGGCATATGAGCCCATTGAATTTAATCCGTATGTTTCTACAAAATAAATATCACCCATTGTAATATCTCTTGCAGGATCTGCATAACTTGGGATACCTAAGAATTTTTCACGTTCGGCTAATATTCCTTGACCGTCTCCTTTATCACCGTGGCAAACTGCACAATAAATTGTATAAAGTTCTTCTCCTTCATTTATGTTATCCTCGGTAATCTCGAACGGATTTTTCAATTCGGTTTTTGCCAAGGCTCTATCTTCATTGGTGTTTTCGTAATCAAAAGGAGTATATCCTCTTGGTATGGATCCTTCTACAGGTAATTTTGCCTCTTGTCCATTTTCAAAAACATCGTACTCTCCATAGGTTTCATACCCAACAGATTCATACATATCAGGCATATACTGGTAGTTTGGTTTGTTATTGTTAAAACAAGAAACCAGCGTAAACGCAACTAGTAGTGCAATTGCTATGTTTAAACTATTTTTCATATTAGTGGTCTTCTTCATTTTCAATTAAACTGATCTCCTTTGCACCTGTATCGTATAAAAACTTAGTTAGTTTTTTAACATCGTGGTGTCCAGCGTCTATTTGCATTAAAAAATGATCATCAGTTGTTCTTGGATCTGGATTTTCTGCTTTTTTAAATGGCCATAGCTTACTTCGCATATAAAATGTAATCACCATTAAGTGTCCTGCAAAGAAAACCGTAAGTTCAAACATAATAGGAATAAAAGCAGGCATGTTTTGATAAAAATTAAAACTTGGCTTCCCACCTATGTTTTGTGGCCAGTCAGCAATCATTATAAAGTTCATCATTAAAACTGCTACAGTTAAACCTATTAATCCATAGATAAAAGAGGTTATTGCTAAACGTGTAGGCTCTAATCCAATGGCTTTATCTAATCCGTGAACCGGAAATGGAGTAAAAACCTCGGTTATATTATAATTTGCCGTACGAGTTTGCTTAACTGCCTGCATTAGCAAGTCGTCATCGGTATAAATAGCATGTATCACTTTTGCTTCCATACTTATTTGTTGTTTTTTAAGGTTTCTGCCTGTCCTGCCCAATCATCGCGTTTAGCCCTTCCAGGAAACTCGACAATAATGCTATCCAGTAACTCGTAATCTATATCGGTCATGTTACTTACTTGATCGTAGGTATAAATGCCTAGCTCATGAAGCTTTTCTTCCATTACAGGACCTACACCACTTATTTTTTTCAAGTCGTCAGGAGTTTGTGTGTCTGGATTGTATGTACCTATACGATCCAACATTGCATTTACCTGATCTCTTTTTGCTTCGGAATCTATAAGGGCAGTATCTCCCACTTCTAATTTATCATCCTTCGCATTTTCATCTTCTTCTGAAGTAAAATACTCTCCCGTTAGATTAGCAGAAGGTCCTCCTGAAGCAGGATATTGGCTTACATTATGATCTACGTGATCTCCATGTTCTGCTCGCAATCTTTTAAAGCTTTCTCCTGAAGATTTTAAAATTGTCTTCACTTCGGCTTGTGCAATTACCGGGAATGTTCTTGCGTACAATAAGAAAAGTACAAAGAAGAAACCAATAGTCCCTATAAACGTACCGATATCTACAAAAGTAGGCTGGAACATTGTCCAAGATGATGTTAACCTATCTTTACTTAAATCGATTACAATAATATCAAAACGTTCAAACCACATCCCTACGTTTATAATAAGAGCTACAATAAACGTCCATATAATGTTTCTTCGTAATTTTTTAACCCAAAGCGTAAGCGGAACAATAAGGTTACAAATAATTAATGCCCAGAATGCCCACCAATACGGTCCTGTTGCAGCACCAAATGATAAATAAGTATAGTTTTCGTATGGAACACCTGAGTACCATCCTATAAAATATTCTGTAATATACGCTACGGTTACAATACCACCTGTAAGTAGTATTACCTTGTTCATATATTCAATATGAAGTACGGTAATATAGTCTTCCAGATTGGAAACTTTACGCATAATAATTAAAAGGGTTTGCACCATCGCAAATCCTGAGAAAATTGCCCCTGCCACGAAATAAGGAGGGAAAATAGTACTGTGCCATCCTGGAACTACCGATGTAGCAAAGTCAAACGATACAATGGTGTGTACCGAAAGTACCAATGGCGTTGCTAAACCTGCCAGCACTAAGGAAACTTCTTCAAAACGTTGCCAGTCTTTTACACGACCCGTCCAACCGAAAGATAAAATACCATATATTTTCTTCTGAAATGGGCTTTTTGTACGGTCCCTGATCATTGCGAAATCTGGCAATAATCCGGTGTACCAGAATACCAATGAAATGGAAAGGTATGTTGAAATTGCAAATACATCCCAAAGCAGTGGTGAGTTAAAGTTCACCCAAAGCGATCCAAATTGGTTAGGGATTGGTAATACCCAATATGCTAACCATGGACGCCCCATGTGAATGATTGGGAACAATCCCGCTTGTACAACCGCAAAGATAGTCATGGCTTCTGCAGAACGGTTAACCGCCATTCTCCATTTTTGACGGAACAACAGTAATACCGCTGAAATTAACGTACCGGCGTGACCAATACCTACCCACCATACAAAGTTAGTAATGTCCCAAGCCCAACCAATGGTCTTGTTCAATCCCCAAACTCCAATACCGGTTGAGACGGTATAAATTATACATCCTAACCCCCATAAAAAAGCTATCAGGGCAATAGTAAAAACAATCCACCAAGATTTGTTGGCCTTTCCCAAGACCGGAGCTCCTACATCAACACTGATGTCGTGATAGGACTTCTCTCCAATAACCAAAGGCTCTCTTATAGGTGCTTCGTAATGTGACGACATATTTATTTCTTAATAATTGATTCTTATTACAAATTTTTTATGATTCTGAAGTGTTTTTCACTCTAACCTGATACATAACATTAGGTTTCGTGCCTATTCCCTCAAGAAGATGATACATACGTTTGTCCTCTTTCTTCTTCAGTATTTCAGAATCTTTATCATTAACATCTCCAAAAACCATCGCTCCAGTATCACATGCTCTTGAACAAGCTGTATGGAACTCTCCATCTTTAATTTTTCTTCCATCACGTTTGGCGTCAAGAATAGTTTTCTGTGTAATTTGAATACACATAGAACATTTTTCCATAACCCCTCGCGAACGAACTACTACATCTGGGTTTAACACCATACGACCAAGATCGTTGTTCATGTGGTAATCAAACTCATCGTTCTCATTATACAAGAACCAGTTAAAACGACGTACTTTATAAGGACAGTTGTTAGCACAGTAACGTGTACCAACACAACGGTTATACGCCATTTGGTTTTGACCTTGACGTCCGTGTGACGTTGCCGCTACTGGACAAACTGTTTCACAAGGTGCGTGATTACAATGCTGACACATTACCGGTTGGAAAGCTACTTCAGGGTTTTCCTGGCTTGGTAGTTCCACTTTCTCATACGAATCAAAAGCTGGTAACGTTTCTAAATCTTCAATCTCTTGCTCAAATGAATCAGCTGAAGAATAATACCTGTCAATACGCAACCAGTGCATATCTCTAAACTTACGAACCTCTTCTTTTCCTACTACCGGTACATTGTTTTCGGCGTGACAAGCAATTACACATGCTCCACAACCTGTACAGGCATTTAAATCTATAGAAAGATTAAAGTGTGGTCCTACTGAATCATCAAAAGAAGCCCAAAGGTCTGCATTTTCTTCTCGAACCGAAATTGCGTTGTGATCGTAATCAGTTACAGGAACTGCATTCCAATGCTCTTTATCTTTTGTATTAAATATCTCTAAAGTTGTTTCTTTTATAATATCATCACTACGGCCAGCCATCGTGTTTTGCAACTGAACACAAGCAAATTCGTGCATACCACTTGCTTTTTCTAATTCAACATTCTGAATAGAAGAAAAGTCTTGATACAACGGATATGCATTAACACCCGTTTGCATTTCTTTTTGAATAGCTGCAGTTTTACCGAAGCCCAATGCTAAACCAACCGAACCTTTTGCCTGTCCTGGCTGAATAATAACTGGTACTTTCTTAATGGTTACATCTCCCAACTTAACATTTACGTAGCTACCATTTAAGGCACCATTGGAAACATGCTCGTTAACAAGATCCATCGCTTCTGCATCGGCTGCAGACATTGATATATAATTATCCCAAGAAGTTCGGGTAATAGGGTCTGGCATTTCTTGCAACCAAGGGTTATTAGCTTGTTGCCCATCACCCATAGATGTTTTTGTATACAAAGTAAGCTCAAAACCTCCATTTTGTGATGTTGACGAAAGCGCACCATTATTTGTGCTACTTTCCATCATCATACCTGCTTCATTTGCAGTGGCATCTTCCATAGGCACGTCAGCATCGTTTGCTACAAAACCATCATGCAATGCTTTGTTCCAAGAGCCTCCACCTAAAACAGAAGTTGTCCAAGTTTCTTTTATGTAATCGTAATAGTTTTTTGTATTTCCAGTCCATTTCAACAAACAATCTTGAAATTGTCTTGTATTAAATAATGGACGAATAGTAGGCTGCATTAAACTAAAACTTCCTTTTTGCATTTGTATATCACCCCAAGACTCCAAGTAATGTGGAGTAGCAGCGACTAATTGTGCTAAAGAAGCAGTGGCATCTTTCTTTGTAGAAAACGCCAAAGACATCACTAAGTTTTTATATCCTTCAGCAAATGCTTTACTGTTAGGAAAAGAGTATACTGGATCTACACCAACGGTAATTAACCCTTTCACGCTTCCTGAAATGACACCTTCCATTACGCGTTTTACTTCAGCAGTATTTCCTTTACGCGTCAATTTTGGTTTTGTAGCATCCATTACCACACTCGATGCATTCGCATTAAGCGCCATAGCTTGTGCATTTACATCAGGCAAACCTGTTATAACCACTCCTTTATTTCCAGCGTTACGAAGTTGCGCCTTAGCTTTACTTACAGCGTCTTGTAGTTTTTTGGGCAAACCAGATGTGCTTCCGCTACCAGTCAATGCTTTTAATACTTGCATTTGCTGTGAAGGGGTTGCCAACACACGTTTATCTGCATTACCACCAGAAAGACTCATGTTCGCCTCAAACTGAATATGGCGTGACATTTTTCCGTTTTTCGGAACTCTTCCTTTTGCATAGCTAGAACTGTGCCCACCACCTTGCCAGTCTCCTAACAAGTCAGCTCCTACCGATACAATTATTTCAGCTTTTGAAAAATCGTAATGCGGTAGCGCACGGGTTCCATATTTATTTTGAAAAGCATCCAATGCTTCCGAAGAAGAAACTGTATCATACACTACGTGACGTACATTTGGATATTTCGTAGTAAAATCTTGTATTAATTTAGATGTAGAAGGACTAGCAAATGTTTGTGTAAGCAACACAACATCTTGACCACCCATTTCATTCATCTTTTGAGCTACTTTAGCATCAAAATCACTCCAAGAAGCTTCCTTCCCATCAACTAAAGGTGACTTTAAACGATTGTTATCATATAATGATAAAACCGAAGCTTGAACTCGTGCGTTAACATCGCCATTATTGGTTGAAAGTTCATTACGCTCTATCTTAATAGGACGTCCTTCCCTTGTTTTCACCAATACATTTGCGAAGTCGAAACCATCTGCCATTGTGGAAGCATAATAATTTGCTTCACCAGGAATGATCTCGTCTGGAGCAACCACATAAGGGATTGATTTAACGACAGGTCCTTCACAAGCCGCAAGCGATGCTGCCGCAGTTGTAAAACCAACGTATTTTAAGAAATCACGACGTGTGGTTGAAGATGTTTCTAAGGTCTCTTTATCCCCTAAAAATTTATCTATGGGAAGTTCTTCTACAAACTCATTTTCCCGTAGCGTCTTAACAACAGAGCTATTTTCGTCTAGCTCTTCAACACTTTTCCAGTATTTCTTGTTTGATGCCATTTATAGTTATTTAATTTAACAATTGGTTTCCGTTATGCTTGAACTTTGCAATCAGTTTCCAATTTTTTTAATCTTTATTTTTTGTTTTTAGTAGTGGCATTTACCACACTCAATTCCACCCATTTGAGCTGCCGTCACTTTCTCTACACCGTATTTTTTAGCAAGCTCTTCATGAATTTTATCATAATACTCATTGCCCTCCATTTTTACATTTGTATCCCGGTGGCAATTAATACACCATCCCATAGTAAGTGGCGCGTGTTGCTTCATAATCTCGAATTCCTCAACAGGACCGTGACACTCTTGACAAGCTACACCAGCAACAGTTACGTGTTGCGAATGATTAAAGTAAGCGAAATCTGGCAAATTATGAATACGAACCCACTTCACTGGTTTTTCTTCACCAGAGTAAGCTTGTTCATTTACATCCCACCCAGCTGCATCATACAGTTTTGCGATTTCAGCATCGTAAAAGTCTTTTGAGTATTCTTCGGTAGCAGTTTCAGGAGCCACTTCAGCAATGTTTTTATGACAGTTCATACAAACATTCAACGAAGGGATTCCAGAGGTTTTACTTCTTCTTGCTGAAGAGTGACAGTAATTACAATCTACCTGGTTATCACCTGCGTGTATTTTATGTGAAAAGTGAATAGGCTGAACTGGAGCATATCCTTCATCTACACCTACCTGCATTAAATAGCCGTACATAAAATATCCAGCGGCCAATATTAAGAAAACCGAGGTTGCCAATACCAAAAATTGGTTTTGAACAAAAGCCTTCCATATTGGTGTTTTTGGTTCCTTTTCAGGATATTCAACTCCGTTCGCAGCAGCAATCTTCTTAAGTGTGTTTGTTACCAAGAAAAGCATTACTACCAACAATAAGAACACCAATGCCAAGGCACCAAGTACAATGTTGTTTGAAACGCCATCTCCACTTCCTGAAGCACTACCACCTCCTGCAGGAGCTTGCGCTACTGTAGGTGCCGGTTTAGGCTGACTCGTATATGCTAAAATATTATCAATATCAGTATTGCTTAACTGCGGAAATGCAGTCATCACCGATTGGTTATTATCTTCAAAAAGTTTAACAGCCTCAGGATCTCCAGCTTTAATCATAGCCTGACTATCCTTAATCCATTCGTGCAACCAAGCTTGGTCGTGTTTATCAGCAACACCACGAAGTGCTGGCCCTGTAGCTTTACGGTCCAGCTTGTGACAAGCAGCACAATTAGCTTTAAATAGCTTTTCTCCGGCTGCTACATCACCACCAGTGCCTTCTGCTGGTGCAGCTTCACTAGTTTCCGTTGCTGATGCATCGTTTGCAGCAGCTTCATCCTGTGCTAAAACGGAATTTGAAAATGTTAGCAATAGAGCCAACAAGAGAAATGACATACAAGAGGATAGATTTCGGTAATTCACCTTTTTCATACTGACGGTTAATTATTGTCCATAAGTTTGGTACGTAATTGGTTACTAAAATCAGTGTTTCTACGTACCGCAAATAACGGCACAAAAATACATTATAAAGTCGATTTTAGAAATCCAAACAAAGTGTTAACAACTAATTTATACTAGTTCTAAATAATATTGAAGTCGGTTTTATAGTTATTATGAAGTACATTTGCACTATATAAAATTAATTATGAAAACAGCACACATCTATAAATTGGTTATTGTCAGTATATTATTCACTTTTCTCTCAAAAGATTCGCTAGCACAACAAGGAGAAGTAACCATAAACCAAGACCCTAAAATTCCCAATTTGTTAGCCCTGAAAAAGAATCTTGAAAAAGACAACAAACTATCAAATGGTTACACCATTCAATTGTATTATGGCGAACTTACAAAAGCCAACACGATCCTGAAAAGGTACCGTGGTTTATACGGAACCTGGCCCGCTTCTATTGAATATGAAACACCTAACTATAAAGTATGGGTTGGTAATTATAGCGATCGATTGGATGCAGACAGAGCTTTAATTGAAATACAAAAAGGATTTCCCTCTGCTTTTATTTTAAAACCACAAAATAGAAGCTAAAAACAAAGTGTTTATTACAAAAAAACGACCTCAAATTGAGGTCGTTTTTTTTTGCTTATTGAAATTCTATCAACTTATTTAAGTTTCTTTTTAACAGCAACTTCGTGAAAGGATTCAATTACATCGCCTTCTTTAATATCGTTGTAGTTTTTAATTTGAATACCACAATCGTATCCTTTCGCAACTTCTTTTACATCGTCTTTAAATCGTTTCAAGGAAGCTAATTCACCTGTATAGACAACTACGCCTTCCCGTATTAAACGAACACCTGAGTTTCGGTATATTTTCCCGCTTGTAACCATACAACCCGCGATAGTACCTATTTTTGATATTTTAAAGGTTTCTCTTATCTCTGCATTACCGGTAATTTCCTCTTTCATTTCAGGAGAAAGCATACCTTCCATCGCATCTTTAAGATCGTTGATGGCCGCATAAATAATAGAGTACATTCTGATATCAATTTCTTCTTTATCAGCTATTTGACGTGCATTACCCATTGGGCGTACATTAAATCCTATTATAATAGCATCGGAAGCTGAAGCTAGCAGCACATCACTTTCAGTAATAGCACCTACTCCTTTGTGAATAATATTCACTTGTATTTCTTCCGTAGAAAGTTTCTGGAACGAATCTGTTAAAGCTTCAACCGAACCATCCACATCACCTTTAAGAATAATGTTGAGTTCTTTAAAGTCACCCAATGCAATTCGTCTTCCAATTTCATCAAGTGTAATATGACGCTGTGTTCTTACAGATTGCTCACGTTGTAGTTGTGTACGTTTGTTTGCAATATCTTTTGCTTCCCGTTCGTCTTCAAATACATTGAACTTATCACCTGCTTGTGGCGCTCCATCTAATCCTAAAATAGAAACTGGCGTTGAAGGTCCTGCTTCTTTTACATTATTGCCTCGTTCATCTTGCATTGCTTTAATCTTACCGCTATGCTGTCCGGCCAATACATAATCACCAATTTTTAACGTTCCGCCTTGTACCAAGATTGTGGAAATATAACCACGTCCTTTATCTAAATACGCTTCAACAACGGTACCGTTTGCTCTTTTATCTGGGTTTGCTTTTAACTCTAAAAGCTCAGCCTCAAGTAATACTTTTTCTAATAATTCAGGAACACCTTGACCTGTTTTTGCTGAAATATCCTGTGATTGAATTTTTCCACCCCAGTCTTCAACTAAGAGGTTCATCCCGGCTAATCCTTCTTTAATTTTTTCTGCGTTTGCTACAGGTCTATCAATTTTATTAATTGCAAAAATGATAGGTACTCCCGCAGCCTGTGCATGACTAATAGCTTCTTTTGTTTGAGGCATAATATCATCATCCGCCGCAATTACAATAATGGCAAGATCGGTAACTTGAGCACCTCTCGCACGCATAGCGGTAAACGCTTCGTGTCCTGGAGTATCAAGGAACGATATTTTTTGACCATCTTCCAGTTGTACTGCATACGCACCAATGTGCTGTGTAATACCACCAGATTCTCCTGCAATTACATTTTCCTTACGAACGTAATCCAATAAAGATGTTTTACCGTGGTCAACATGACCCATTACAGTAACAATAGGAGCTCTAGGTTCTAAATCTTCTGGAGCATCTACTTCTTCTTGAACACTTTCTTCAATATCTGCTGTTACAAATTCTACTTCGTAGTCAAATTCTTCTGCAACAATAGTAAGTGTTTCTGCATCTAGACGCTGGTTCATTGTTACCATCATCCCTAATGACATACATGTAGAGATAATTTTAGTTACAGGAACATTCATCATCGTAGCTACTTCACTTACAGTCACAAACTCGGTAACTTTAAGCAATTTACTATCTGCTTCTTGTTGCGCTAGATCGTCCTCCGTTTTTTGACGGTGGGTATCTCTTTTATCTCTACGGTATTTAGCTCCTTTTCCTTTTGAGGATTTTCCTTGAAGTTTTTCAAGAGTTTCTCGTACTTGTTTTTGGATTTCTTCCTCTGTAGGCTCTTCTTTTGGTGCGTTTGATCTTCCTTTTCCGCGGCCTCTATTATCCTTGAAGTTTCCTTTATTAGGAGCCTTTTTACTTATACGACGTCTTCGGCTTCGTTTGCCTTTTTTATCGTCTTCTTTTTTGTCTTTCTTTTTCTTTTCCGGTTTTTTAAACTTAGAAAGGTCTATTTTTTCACCGGTAAAATTAGGACCGTCTAACTTTTTATAGTTAGTCTGAACAGAATCTGATTCTTTTTCTTTCTCTTCTACTTTTTCTGTTTTATCAGCTTTCGGCTCCTCTTTAACTTTTTTAGCTTCTGCTTTTTCTTCTTTAGGCCTGTCTCTTATACACATCTCCGAGCCCACGAGACCTCTCTACATCTCG
>CAJXPE010000040.1 GCA_913057965.1 uncultured Marixanthomonas sp.
TCTACACGTAAGGAGTCGTCGGCAGCGTCAGATGTGTATAAGAGACAGAAATATTCAAAATTAGTACTATTTAACCTCAAAAGGCACCAACCCACTATAATCCCCACCATTTCGGGCAATATCGCGTACAATAGAAGAAGAAACGTGCGATACGGCCGGAGAAGCCACTAAAAATACACTTTCTACATCCATTACTTCGGCATTGGCTTGGGCGATGGTTTGCTCGTAGGTAAAGTCGGCTGTGTTGCGAACGCCACGAAGAATGTATTGCGCGTTCTCAGCTTTACAGAAATCTGCCGTAAGGCCTTTATAGGTTTTTACCGTTACCGCATCATACTCTTCAAAGGCATCTTCAATAAAATGTTTGCGGTCTTCAAGCGGGAACATATATTTTTTTTCAGCATTGACACCAATGGCGATGATTATTTCATCAAACAGCGGCAAGGCACGTTTTATAATATCAAGGTGACCTATGGTAATAGGATCAAAAGAACCAGGAAAAAGTGCGCGTTTTGTCATTACAAAGCTGTTTTATGTTAATTTGTTTTACTTCTAAGATATATTTTCTAATAGCTAACTTCTAGCAGCGAAGCGGTCTCACATCTTAGTCTAAAACATCTTCTACCAAAATACTAAAAAATTCTGTAAGTGTCATTCCAGATTCGCGTACTTGTTGCGGTACAATACTTTCTGGCGATAAACCGGGATTGGTATTGGTTTCAATAAAGAACGGTTTCCCTTTTTGAATAATAAAGTCGCTTCGGGTGATGCCTGTCATATTTAATACTTCGTATATTTTTTTGGCTTCAGCTTGAATCCTTTCAGTTTCTTCTTCCGTAATACGCGCTGGGGTTATTTCTTCGGAAGCACCTAAATATTTAGCTTCGTAGTCAAAGAATTCATTTTTTGAAACAATTTCAGTGGTTGGCAACGCGATAATTTCACCGTTATTTTTAAAAACACCTACTTGCACTTCGGTTCCTATTAAAGCCGTTTCGATCAACACTTCGGTATCTTCTTCATAGGCTTTTTCAATGGCCGGAAGCAATTCCTCTATTTGTTTTACTTTACTAACGCCAAAACTAGAACCCGCCCTGTTTGGTTTTACAAAACAAGGAAGCCCTACTTTTTTTATAATTTCTTCTTCGTCAATTTTACCGCCTTTATTTACGTAATATGAATTGGCGCAATTAATTCCGAAGCCTTTCAACACCGATAAACAGTCCCGTTTATTAAACGTTAGGGCAGCTTGATAGTAGCCCGCGCTGGTTTGAGGCACGCCCACTAATCGTAGGTAAGCTTGTAATTGTCCATCTTCTCCAGGCGTACCGTGAATACAGTTAAAAACAGCATCGGGTTTAATGGTTGTCCCGTCTTTATCAAAACTGAAGTCTTCTTTATGTACAGGATGCTTCGTTCCATCTTCTGAAACGTAAAACCAGCCTTCTTTTAGAATATGAATTGGATGTATATAATACTTGTCTTTGTCTAAAAAGTCGCAAACCATCGCTCCACTTTTAAGTGAAATTTCAAATTCGCTAGAATAACCGCCCATTGCGACAGCGATATGTTTTTTTGCCATACCAAAAATTTAAAAATAACGTTTAACAAAAATATGACTAATCCATAGAAAGATACTAACTTTAGGTTTGTTATTTTTGCCTATCAATATATAATGTATGACATTTTTTAGATTCCTCTTCACTAAAGCTTTTTTAAAACAATTGTTATTAGCTATTTTGGCTTTAGTTGTATTAAGTTTCCTCGTAATGTGGTGGCTTAAAGGCACGACTAACCATGGTCAAAAAATAGAAGTTCCTAGTTTGAGCAAGCTGTCGTTAGACCTTGTGGAAGACAAACTGGATGAAATGGATTTGCGGTATGAAATATTGGATTCTGCCAATTACAATCCAGATTTTCCAAAATATTCGGTTATTGAACAAATTCCGAAGGCTGGGAAATATGTAAAAGAAGACCGAAAAATCTATTTGTATTTAAACCCTTCTGGTTATCGAAAAATACAAGTTCCGAATGTAATAGGAAGAACACGACGTCAAGCTGAACCTACGTTATTAGCTATGGGTTTTGAAATAGGAAAGATAAGCTACCGTCCCGATATAAGCGATCAAGTAAAAGAACTTCGTTACAAAGGGGAACGATTGGAACCAGGTACTGAAATTCAGAAAACAGCTGTGATCGATTTAATTGTTGGTGACGAATCCCTAAACCGTGTTCAGGAAGAGAACGATGATAATGATGAAGCCGAAGAAGAAACACAACCGACCGAAACTGACAACAATGACCAATAATGCAACTGAAGAAAATACCGAAGATTCTGGGAATGATGATTTGTATGAACATTATCGCTATACAGCCGATAAGGGACAACAACCACTTAGGGTAGACAAATACCTGATGAACAGGATTGAAAATGCTACACGGAATAAAATTCAGAAAGCAGCCAAAGACGGAAACATTCACGTAAACGATGCTGCCGTAAAACAAAATTATAAAGTAAAGCCAGACGATGTGGTTACGGTTCTTTTTGAACACCCACCATATGAAAACCTGCTCGTTCCAGAAGACATTCCAATCGATATAGTGTATGAAGATGACGATGTATTAGTGGTTAATAAAGAACCTGGCATGGTGGTGCATCCCGGACACGGTAATTATAGCGGAACGTTAATCAATGCGCTTACCTTTCATTTTGATAACCTTCCAAATAACAGTAGTAATCGTCCCGGTTTGGTACATCGAATCGATAAAGATACTAGCGGCCTTCTAGTGGTAGCAAAAACAGAAGAAGCGATGACGCATTTGTCCAAGCAATTTTTCAATAAAACTACAGAGCGGGAATACGTCGCCTTGGTCTGGGGAAATGTGGAGGAAGAATCCGGTACTATTGAAGGAAGTATAGGGAGACATCCAAAAAACAGATTACAAAACACTGTTTTTGAAGATGCAGAAGATGAAGAAAAAGGAAAACCTGCCGTAACCCACTTTACAGTGTTAGAGCGATTAGGATATGTTACCTTAATTTCATGTAGATTGGAAACAGGTAGAACGCATCAAATTCGTGTACATTTAAAGCATATTGGTCATACGTTGTTTAATGATGAGCGATATGGGGGAGACAAAATTTTAAAAGGAACTACCTTCACTAAATACAAACAGTTTGTAGACAATTGTTTTAAAGCATTGCCAAGACAAGCGTTGCACGCTAGAACCTTAGGGTTTATTCACCCAACAACAGGAGAGTTAAAACGATTTGAATCTACAATTCCGGATGATATGGAGTTGTGTTTAGAAAAATGGCGTAACTATTCGAAGCACGCTATTTAATTGGTTATAAAGAATAAATAAAAAATCCGAAGCAACTTGCTTCGGATTTTTTAATCGCTATAAATTGAGCATATTATTTTTTCACCCATTTAGCTGTGAACGTTTTGTTTCCGCTAGAAATGTTTACCAAATACAATCCACTGCTTAACTCTTTAAAGTTATATTGAATAGATTCATTTTCAGTAATTGTTCTTTTTTCAGAAAAAATGCGTTTTCCATCAATGGTATATAGCGTAATACTTGCATTTTTAAGGGATAGAGGCACGGTTAGGTTTAACGTTCCATTTGATGGGTTAGGAGTGAGGTTGATAGAAGCATTGGAGAACTCTTCAATTCCAGCGATAATCTCACTTTCTACAAATCCATTTCTAGAATTACTTCCTTTATAGCCATTTCGTTTAATTTTATTTTCATCATATGGAACATTCAGATTATAAGTGGTTACGTAGGATGAGTCAATTCCTTGTCCAAAATTTTGCGTGAAGGTATTTGCGGTAAGGTCCATCATCCCGTCATCATCCACATCGCCAATTACAGCCCCATTTAAAAAGGTAAAACCACGGGGTCTTAAAGGGAAACCGTCAATTTCACCACTGCCATCAATTGAATACGCGTGAATGTATCCATCGCCTTCTGCATCGGTAACAATACTAGGGAAAATAACTTCTAAAATGCCATCATCATTAATATCAGCAATACTCAAAACACCTTCAGTTCCACCATATTTTGAAATAGGAAAATTGTCTAGGTTGTCACCATCTGGTGTTAATCCATAAATTACATCTAGCGGAGAACCATCACTGCTGGTGTTTCGATCGCTCATAAATATTTCAAATGTTTCGTCTTCATCCACATCAAGAACCGTAGCTGGGCTATAGGTCCATCCTCCTAATGCAATTGGCCATCCTGGGTAGTACGTAGCATCGTGGTTTAAAACGTAAAAACCGGGAGCATCACCATGGTTACTTCCTATAATTTCTAAATCGTCATCGCCGTCCAAATCTGCCAAAATAGGTGATTGGTACGAATATTTAACTGCAGGATCTACCAATGGGAAATTAGGGAAAATCTGTCCTTGGTTATCGTAAATACGCATTCCGGTTGACGAGGTAGCAATTACTACATCATTGTTTCCGTCATTATCAACGTCGCCAATGGATGGGGTAAACGCAGGAGTTGCATCTACTTGTACTGGCCAATTGCTATTGATTGGTGTTCCGTCCATATTAATGGCGTGGACGTATCCTTCAGCACTTCCAGCACGTTCACACGTTACGATATCTAAGGTTCCGTTACCATCCACATCGGCTACGGCTGGAGCATTTATCATCCAGTGATCATCGAAATTTAATGGCCAACCGGGAAGGTCATCTCCATTGTTGTCTTTTAAATAAACACGTCCTACAGTAGTAGGATAACCCGTATTAACGATAATTTCAAGATTATCATCACCATCAAGATCCACTACTGTTGGAGGCAGTAATATAGGTCCTAAAACCGTTTTTTCCCAAAGAATGGTACCGTCGCCTTTTAAAGCATATAGTGTGGTGTCAATTCCGTATAGAATTTCATCTACACCATCGTTATTAACATCGGCTAGTGTGACGCCTCGTGAATTTTTTATAGTAGGATTGGCTGGCCTACCAAACTTAAACAACACATCGGCTTGCTGTTTATTTTGTAAGGCTTTTTCATTTGTTGGAAGTAGTATATCTTCAACTTCAATAGTTCCATTTTCAGATAAGGTAGCTTTTTTTCCGGTTTGAGTTTGTGCGGACATATAGGTAATGCCAAGAAGAACTGCTATGCAATTAAGGAGTATTTGTTTGTTCATTTTTGCTAATTTAAAATTAATAATTAGATATTAATACGAATTTATCTTTAAAGTTAACAATTTATCGATAATATCGCAGTTTGTTGCAAGGGTTTCTTCATAAGAAATAACAATAGGTTTATAAAAAATATAAAAGGCATGAAATATGATTAGAGTTATATTTAATTTATTTTTGAGTTAAAACAAATAGTTATGAAAATTGTCGTATCACCAGCTAAAACGTTAGATTATAAAAGTGACTTGCCAACAAAAAGAGGTACGCAACCTGAATTTATAGAAGAAGCTGCAACTTTGAATAAAAAGTTATCCCGAAAAACAAAAAAAGAAATCGGTGAACTTATGAGTATTAGTGATAAGCTGGCTGATTTAAACTACCAACGATATAAAGATTTTTCTACTCCATTTAACAAAAGCAACGCTCGTCCTGCAGTGTACGCTTTTGCAGGCGATGTGTATAATGGTCTTGATGCATATACGATCCCTACAGATAAGCTTGACAGGTTGCAAGATACTTTGCGAATTCTTTCAGGAATGTATGGGGTTTTAAAGCCTTTAGATTTAATGCAACCGTACCGACTAGAAATGGGGACAAATTTGAAAATACAAAATCATAAAAATTTATATGACTTTTGGGGAAATAAACCAACCGAAGCATTTAATAAAGAACTGGAGGATGATGAACTATTTGTAAATCTGGCCAGTAATGAATATTTCAAAGTCATTAAAAAGAAGGAATTAAAAGTACCAATTATTTCGCCTGTTTTTAAGGATTTTAAAAATGGAAAATTAAAAGTAATTGCTTTCTTCGCCAAAAAGGCAAGAGGAAGTATGGTGCGGTATATAATCGATAAGAATATTAAAACCCTAAAAGATATACAAGGATTTGATTACGATGGATATGCCTACAGCGAAAAACACACTGAAAACGAAAACGAACCGGTATTTGTTCGGTAATGTTTACCCATACACATCCATACCCTCCGTTTATTCCAGAAAATACAACTAAATTAATTGTAGGAACGTTGCCGCCTCCCCGTTTTACCACTGGGGAATTAAAGCCGGGTGACGTAAACTTTTGCTACGGAAGTAGAGATGGGCAGTTGTGGCCTATTTTGAATAAAATATTTAATCTTGATCTTTCCTTTGAAACGACAGCAGAAGCTATAAAAGAACGCAAGGAGTTTTTACAAAAAAATAATATTGGAATTTGCGATATGGTTTCGGTAGCGTATCGTGAAAAAATTGATGCATCAGATATTGGAATGCAAAAAGCAGAATTACGTGATTTAGTAAAAATACTTCAAAAACATCCTACGGTCCATACCTTATTATTTACTGGTGGTAACAGTAAAAATGGACCAGAATATTTCTTCAGAAAAGTTTTAAAAGAATATAGTATTAAGTTAAAACTAGTTGATAATAAGGTTCCGAGAATACACGAATTTCTTCTTCCGGAAACATCTAGAAAGATAAAAACGGTGTCGCTTACCGCTCCTTCTGGGGCTGCGAACCGTGCTGTTGGAAGTCTTCAAGAATACAAAAAAATGAAGATTGAAAATCCAGCTATTACTACAATAGATTTTAGAGTTTGGCAATATACCCCTCATTTTTAAGTAACACTGTCTTTGTTATTTATTGATTCACAGTAATGTATAGTTTTAATTTTTTTAAAAAAACGGTATAACCATATGTAAATCAGTTGTTTGTAGGTGGTTTGGTTATTGATGTTGATTTACAGCTTGTTTTCCATTGTGATTTTTTCTTTCTATTAACATAAAATTTAGGTATATTAACGCATTATTAACTAATATAACTAAATTTCTCACAAATTATGAAAAAAATTACTTTATTAATGGCATTCATTGCGGCCACCTGTATGTGGCAGATGAATGCTCAAACCGAAATCCCACAACAGGATGGAACACTAGCAGCCTGTACCGACTTTCAAGATGGTGACATCTATACTGATAGTGGGGGAAGTGCATCAAATTACTCTAATAGTGAAACTTCTACCTTAGAGTTAGTTGCCGAACCAGGTGAAACTGTGACCGTTACATTTACAGCTTTTTCTGTAGAAAAAAGTTCTTTTAGTGGAACTTGTTTTGATAGCTTAACCGTAACTGGAGACACTGGTGGTGGAGATGACACGTATGCCGGAGATGACGATGATGCAGCTGGAGGTTGTACCGATGCAACTGATCCAACAGGAAACCCAACTTTAGGCCCCTTTGTATCTGCTCCAGGAGGTACGTTAAGTTTTACGTTTGATTCTGATAGCGCTGTTAATCAGTCTGGTTGGGAAGCAACAATTTCACTTTCGAGCCCTTGTGCTCCAGTCATTGGAGATCCCCCAGTGATTGAATGTTCTATGGATATCTTGGCAGATACTGACCCAGGTGAATGTGGTGCCGAAGTTAATTTTTCAAATGCAATAGCGTTAGATACTGAAGATGGAGTTTTAACAACTACTCAAACTATGGGACCTGCAAGTGGAACACAGTTCCCGACTGGTGATACTATTGTAGAATTTACTGCGGAAGATAGCGATGGTAATATTGCTACATGCCAATTCACTGTAACGGTAACCGATATGGAAGCGCCAGAAGCGATATGCCAAAACTTAACATTAGAGTTGGATACTATGTCTGGTTCGGTTTCAATTGCTGCTTCGGATATTGATAATGGTTCTTCAGATAATTGTGGAATTGTTGATTACTCGTTGGATATGGATACGTTTACTTGTGCTAACACGGGTGAAAATACAGTAACCTTAACGGTAACAGATGAAGAAGGAAACTCTTCTTCTTGTACCGCAACAGTGACCATTGAAGATAATACGGCACCGGAAATTACTTGTGTTAGTGAACCGGCTGTCTTAAATATTTTAGAAGAGTTCGAAGGAGCTTCTATTCCAGCAGGATGGACAACCGTATTAGAATCTGGTTCTCAAGACTGGACTTTTGGTTCTGGTGAAGTACCTGGATCTGCAGGAGATGATTTTCCAACCAATGCTGCTATATTTGATGATGATGCAGCAGGTAGTGGAGAAGTAAACGTAGCAAGATTAGTTTCTCCTGTATATGATATTTCAGCAGCTGTTTCAGCTGACCTTAACTTTGATTATTCATTACAAGACTTTGCAGGTGATGGTGATTTCTTTGTGGAGGTTTGGGATGGAGCTGCTTGGCAAGAAATTCTTTCTGTAACCGAAGATGTGATTCCAACAAGCTTAGGTACAACAGATATCCTACCTTTTGCAAATCCGGATTTTCAAGTACGTTTTACGTATGATGACAACGGTGGATATGCTTGGGGAGCCGGTGTAGATAATTTTGCTTTAAATTACGAACTGTCTTCTGCTCCACCATTAGAAATTGTATTGGATGCTAGTGGGAATGCTACAATTCCTGCAGATGATCTTATTCAAACTGTTAATGAAGCCTGTGGGTTTACTGTTACTGTAGGTGGTCCTGCCACAGGAGGTGGTTCAACTACTGAAACACTAGAAACTACTTTCGCAGGTGGAAATGGATTAGATGGTGCAATGTTTGACGTAACGGCGATTAATGAGTTGACCATCAATTCCTTTGATGTAAACCTTGATACTGGAATAACCGATGATATTGAAGTCTATTACAAATCGGGTACTCATATAGGTTCTGAAACAACCCCTGGGGATTGGACATTAATTGGTACAGCAACAGGAGTAACTTCAGCTGGTGAGGGTCTTCCAACACCATTAAACCTGACATTAGGTCAAACAGTTGCTGCCGGTGAAACTGCTGCATTCTATGTTACAACTACTGGAGGTGGATTGAATTATACAGATGGTTCTACAGTGGGTAATACTTTTGCCTCTGACGATAACCTTGAATTTTACGAAGGTACGGGAGTAGCTTACCCTTTTGGATCTTTTATTATTGCTCCACGGGTTTTTAATGGAAATATTATTTATGAAGTAGGACCGGAAATAGACAATAATGTTAATTTTGATTGTTCTATGTTAGGCGAAAACGAAGTTGAAGTTTTTGTTACCGATGATAGTGGAAACTTTAGCTCTTGTACAGCAACGGTAAATGTTGTTGATGTAACCGCACCCGTTATTATTTGTGCTGGTAATCCTGGACCAACTTCAATTTTAGAGGAATTTGAAGGAGCAACTATCCCTGATGGTTGGAGTACTGTTATAGATGCTGGAGTTCAAGATTGGACGTTTGGTTCAGGTGATGTGCCAGATTCGAGTGCGCCAGACTTCCCTACGAATGCAGCTATCTTTGATGATGATGCGGCCGGTAGCGGTGAAATTAACTCAGCAACACTATACTCTCCAGTGTATGATGGGCTTACAGACTCTAATATAGCGTCTATATCATTCGATTATATATTGCGGGACTTTATTGGTGATGGAACATTGACTGCAGAAGTTTATGATGGTACTGATTGGCAAGAAGTATTATTTGTTGAAGCAAGTACTACTATTGAAAATACAGGAATGATAGATGTATTACCATTCTTAAATGAAGCTTTTCAGGTTCGGTTTACATATGATGATGAAGGAGCTTGGGCCTGGGGTGCTGGTATAGATAATTTCCAATTATCTTATGAAGTTACCGAAATAACAGTTATTGATGTTGAGCTAGGACCTGACGGAACAACAACTATCGACCCTAACAGCTTAATCCAAAGTGTAGATGAAGCGTGTGGAATTGCAACGGTAGCTTCTGATATTACAGAGGTAAGTTGTGCTGACATCGGTTCACCGATGACCATTACAATTTTTGCAAGTGATGCAAGTGGCAACGTTGCTTCTTGTACTGCTGAAATTAATGTAATAGATACAGTAGCTCCAGTAGTTACGTGTCCTGAAGATCAGGCTGTAGCTCCAGGAGGAGAAGACTTACTATATGAAGTGCCAGATTATTTTGCAACCGGAGAAGGTTCTGCATTAGATAACTGTACAGAGTCTGTGTCAATAACCACACAAGATCCAGCACCAGGAGAATTGATTGCTGACGGTGAGTACACAGTTACATTGACTGCTGAAGATGAGTACGGAAACGTAGGTACTTGTACATTCCAGTTGACTGTGGATAGTGAATTAGGAGTAGATGATAATTCATTAAGCTCTTCAATAGCTATGTATCCTAACCCAGCGCAAAGTCAAGTTACTATTTCAAATAAATCAAATATCGCATTGCAAAATGCTGTGATTTATGATATTAATGGTAAATTGATTAACCAATACGATCTTCGCAACATGCAAGGACAACAGGTGATTGATGTTTCGGCATTAGCATCTGGGGTATATGTGGTACAGATTACAAGTGATAAGTCAAGCGTGTCAAAACGATTGATTAAAAAGTAATCACATTAATAACCAACCAAAAGAAAACCCCTTCACAAATTTGTGAAGGGGTTTTTATTTATACTGTATTTTAAAAAGAGGTGTTACTAATTATTTATTCTTACTTCCTTTTACGGTTTTGGGTTTTATTTTAAACTTACCTCGTTTCGGGCGAAGTTTTCCATAACTACCAATATTAATTTTACCTCTTTTGGTTTTTTTATCTCCTTTACCCATTATTTTTTGTTTTGTTGATCTTTAATGGTTTTCTCATCAATATCTACCTCGTTGGTTTTTTGATTTGTATTTCCAGTAGGATTGGTAGGGTTCTTTTGCTTTTCTTTACGTTCAAATTTCTTAGCCATAATAGTATATTTTTTAAATTCAATAGAAAACTAAAAAATATCAATCACAATTTATATTAATGACCTACTAAAGTATGGTTAAAATTAACGTAACTGCTTAATAAAGGGTGAAATACCTTTCAAACCATCTTGGGTTAACGTTTTAATAAAAGCGCTACCAATAATAGCTCCTTTGGCTTTTTGTGTGGCTTTTGAAAATGTTTCAGCATTATTAATACCAAAACCTACTATTTGTGGGTTCTTTAATTGTAAGGCATCAATTCTATTGAAATAAGAAATTTGTTCTTCTGCAAAACCTGAAGTTGCACCTGTCGTACTCGCACTGCTTACCATATAAATAAAACCATTTGAGGCTTCATCTAGTTCCCGAATTCGCTCTTCGGAAGTTTGTGGCGTTATCAAAAATATATTGGCGAGGTTATATTTTTCAAATAGATCCCGATACTGCAAATTATATTCAGCCAATGGTAAATCGGGTAAAATAAGTCCGTCGATGCCAATTTCAGCACATTTCTTACAGAATGCTTCCACGCCGTATTGCAAAACCGGATTAAAATATCCCATGATAATTAATGGAATGGAAATATGATTACGAATACCTTCCAATTGTTTAAATAAAACCTCAGTGGTCATTCCGTTTTTTAAGGCCTCTGTAGAACTTGCTTGTATGGTTGGTCCATCGGCTAAGGGATCGCTAAACGGTAATCCTATTTCAACCATGTCAACGCCGTTTTCTTCCAGCGATTTTAAAATAGGAATAGTATTGTCCAGATTGGGATATCCGGCTGTAAAATAAATGGATAATAGCTTTTTATCTTGCTGTAATGCTTCTTGTATTCGTTTCATTATAAATTGAAATAATCGATGTAAGTATTTAAATCTTTGTCACCACGACCGCTGAGGTTAATAACGATAATATCGTCTTTTTTAAACTGTCTATTTTTAAAAATGGCCAATGCGTGACTGGTTTCAATAGCAGGAATAATGCCTTCGAGTTTACTTAGTTCTATGCCAGCTTCCATGGCTTCGGCGTCGGTAATGGAAATAAACTCTCCGCGTCCGCTAGCAAACAAATGAGCGTGCATTGGACCCACTCCCGGATAATCCAATCCTGCCGAAATAGAGTAGGGTTCCGTTATCTGTCCATCGGTTGTTTGCATTAATAAGGTTTTACTTCCGTGGATAATCCCCGCTTTTCCTAAAACCGAGGTAGCAGCACTTTCACCACTTTGTATGCCTTTTCCGGCTGCTTCAACAGCAATGATGCCAACATCTAGATTGTCCAAATAGTGATAATACGCACCTGCCGCATTGCTTCCGCCACCTACACAGGCAACAACATAATCAGGATTTTCTCTACCTTCTTTTTCTTGTAATTGTGTTTTAATTTCTTCTGAAATCACACTTTGAAAACGTGCCACCATATCAGGATACGGATGTGGGCCTACCACACTACCAATAATATAATGGGTGTCGGTAGGATTGTTAATCCAATCTCGAATCGCTTCGTTGGTCGCATCTTTTAGTGTTTTACTTCCGCTCGTTGCGGGAATTACCGTAGCGCCAAGCATTTTCATTCGTGCTACATTCGGCGCTTGTCGCTCCATATCAATAGCTCCCATATACACAATACATTCTATGCCCATAAGCGCACAGACTGTTGCCGTTGCTACACCGTGTTGTCCGGCCCCGGTTTCGGCAATAATGCGATTTTTTCCTAAGCGCTTGGCCATTAATATTTGTCCAATGGTATTGTTTACTTTATGCGCTCCCGTATGGCAAAGATCTTCTCGTTTTAAGTAAATATTGGTACCGTACTTTTCAGAAAAACGTTTGGCATAATACAACGGGGTAGGGCGCCCAACATATTCTTTAAGAAGTTGTTTAAACTCCTCTTGAAAGCTGTCTTCCTGCATCACGTCAAGGTATTGTTGACGTAATTCTTCTACATTGGGGTAGAGCATTTCGGGGATGTATGCGCCACCAAACTCACCATAGTAGCCTTTTTCATTTACGTGATAACTCATAAATTTGATTGTATTGTGTTCAGTTTATTCATAAACTGTTGTAATTCTTGTGTATTCTTTAATCCAGGTTTTTCCTCAAATTTGCTATTAACATCAATAGCAAACATGGGAAGATCGGTTTTTAGTATTTCTGAAAGTGGCTCTATTTCATCTAAACCAATGCCGCCACTGAGTATAAATGGTTTGGAGGAAGGATACTCTTTTAAGACATTCCAGTTAAATGTATAGCCATTACCGCCTTTTTCTTTCCCTTTGGTGTCAAAAAGAAAGGCAGAAACATAGGGCTCATATTCTTTTAATACGGAGAAATCGAAAGTATCTTTTATGCCGAATACTTTCCAAATTTTGCTATTTATTTCATCTGAAGCATTCAATTCTTTACAAAATGAAGGAGTTTCGTCTCCGTGTAATTGAATAACATCTAACTGAAATTCCTTTACCTTGTTTACTATTTCAGAAATACTTGCATTGACAAAAACACCAACTTTTTTTACTTCAGAAGGAAGCGAAGGAATGTCACCTTCAAAACTTCGTGGCGAACCCTCATAAAAAATAAACCCCACATAATCCGGTTTTAAAGCAGCTACCTCTGTCGGGTTGTGTTTCATGCCACAGACTTTTAGTTGAATGTTCTTCATCGTAGCTGGTCTATAAATTGGTTGGCACTTTCTCCGGGGTTGTCAGTTTTCATAAAGGTTTCCCCTATTAAAAACCCTTTGTAACCATATTTTCGTAACGTTTTTATAGTTTCGGCATCGCTAATACCACTTTCTGAAATTTTTACAAAGTCTTTCGGTATTTTTTCTGAAAGTGCTTTGCTAATATCGATAGAAACGTCAAAGGTTTTTAAATTTCGATTGTTTACGCCTAACATGTCAACAGTAGGCAACAAGGACCGTTGAAGCTCTTCTTCGTTATGAACTTCCAATAAAACATCCAAGCCTAGTTTTTTAGCAGTTTTTGAAAATTCTTTTAATTGATTATCATTCAAAGAAGCAGCGATTAATAGAATAGCATCGGCACCATACGCTTTCGCTTCATAAATTTGATACGAATCAATAATGAATTCCTTACGTAACAACGGAATGTCTGCACAGTTTCTAGCCAATGCTAAATCGTCTAACGATCCACCAAAATATTTGGTGTCAGTTAAAACTGAAATGCCACAAACGCCCGCTTTGCTATAACCAGTAACAACTCCGGGTAAATTTACTTGGTCGTTGATCACCGATTTACTAGGCGAACGCCTTTTGTGTTCAGCTATAATCCCAGTATTTGAATTCCGCAAAGCAGCAGCCAACGAACTAGGTGTGCGGGTAAACGCTTTAGATTTTTCTAAAAGTGATATGGGAAAAAGCGCTTTTTTAGCGTTGACTTCCTTTATTTTATTCTGAATTATCTTATCTAAAATAGTCATGAGTTAAGCGCTGATTTTTTGAAGTTTTTGCAATACCTGTAAAGCTTTTCCAGATTGTAATGAATCTTTTGCTTTTTCAATCCCAGTTTCAATACTACATTGATTGGCTACAGAAATAGCCATTCCAGCATTGGCGCAAATCACATTGTTTTGTTGCTGGGTTCCGTTTCCGGAGATGATAGTTTTAAAGATATTTGCTGAAGATTCTACCGTGTCACCACCGTGAATATCCGATTGTTTAATGCTGTTAAACCCAAAGTCTTCCGGTTGCATAATTTTTTCCGAAGTATTGGAAATTACTTTTACAGCTCCGGTCAATGAAATTTCATCATACCCATCCATCGCGTGTAAAATAGCATATTTTTTATCACTTTTTTGATATAAATAACCGTATAAACGAGCTAATTCCAAATTAAAAACGCCCACTAATTGGTTTTTTGGAAAAGCAGGGTTAACCATCGGTCCCAACATATTGAAAAAGGTCTTTACGGCTAAATCCCTTCGTATGGGCGCTACATTTTTCATAGCTGGGTGAAAGAGTGGTGCGTGCAAAATACAGATTCCTGCTTCGTCTAAACTTCGCTTTAAAAAGTCAGTGTCGCTACTAAATTTTATTCCCAACTGTTCCATTACATTGCTACTTCCGCTAATGGACGAAACGCCATAGTTACCGTGTTTAGTAACCAAAACGCCGGCTCCTGCCGTAACAAATGAGGAAAGTGTGGAAATATTAAAAGTATCTTTGCTATCGCCTCCGGTTCCGCAAAGATCAATGGTATTGTAGCTTTTTAAATCTACTGCAAGGCATAAATCCAATAACGCATCACGGAAACCTTCTAGCTCTTCGAGCGTGACACTTCGCATCATAAATACCGTTAAAAAAGCGGCTATTTGGCTTTGATTAAATTTTCCTTCACTAATAGAAACCAGAACATTACGAGCTTCTTCTTTGGTTAATTGTTCGTGATTTATAAGTCTGTTAAGTACTTGTTTCATTCTATTTTAGGTATGACGTAACTGATAATGACTCTAAAACTCATTAAGAGCATCAAAAATATAGAATGCTCTTTTAAAACAGCTTTAGACTTGTATAAAATACTCCTAAAGTTATTTAAAAGGATGTTTCTTAGAATAGCAAGCCTATGTTTCTAGATAAAGAAACTTGCCTACTACAAAATCAGTAAAAAATTATGTTTAATTAAGTGAAAAGGTGGTGCCTTCTTTTCCATCTTTAAGTTGTATTCCTGCTTTTTGCAATTCATCCCGAATTCGATCACTTGTTGCAAAATCCTTATTAGCACGTGCTTGGTTTCTAAGTTCAATAAGCAATTGAATGGCTTCATTTAATTTGTTACCATCTTGAGTATTGCTTTCTGCTACATCAACCAACCCTAATACATCGAAAATAAAATCTTGCATGGTCTCTTGTAATACTTGCAAGTCTTTTTCAGTAATAGTTTCATTATTGTCTAATAGCGCATTGATAAACTTAGCTGCTTCAAACAACTGTGCAATAAGAATGGGACTGTTAAAGTCGTCATTCATGGCATCGTAACAGGATTGACGCCATCGGGTTACGTCTATACTACTGCTTTCTGAAGTTTTTACACCGCCAATAGCTCGGTAAGCATCCATCAAGCGGTTAAATCCTTTTTCAGAAGCTTCTAAGGCTTCTTTTGAAAAGTCTAAAATGCTTCGATACTGGGCTTGATACATAAAGAACTTAACCACAGTGGGTGCAAACGGCTTGTTGAAAATATCATTGTTACCTGTAAACATATCCCTTGGAAGAATAAAATTTCCAGTAGATTTTGACATTTTTTTACCGTTAAGCGTAAGCATATTGGCGTGCATCCAATAATTTACTGGATTTTGACCATTAGAAGCTTCGGCTTGTGCAATTTCACATTCGTGATGGGGGAATTTTAAGTCCATTCCGCCACCGTGAATATCAAACTGATTGCCTAAGTATTTTGTGCTCATTACGGTACATTCTAAATGCCAACCTGGGAAACCATCGCTCCAAGGAGAAGGCCAACGCATAATGTGCTGTGGTTCGGCTTTTTTCCAAAGTGCAAAATCTTGTGGATTTTTCTTATCACTTTGTGCTGCCAATTCACGGGTGTTGGCGATCATGTCTTCTAAATTTCGACCGCTTAGAATGCCGTATTTGTGGTCTTCATTATATTTCATCACATCAAAATAGACAGAGCCATTTTTTTCGTAGGCATAGCCTTGCTCAATGATGTTCTCTACAATTTGAATTTGCTCGATAATATGTCCAGTTGCAGTAGGTTCAATGCTTGGTGGGTGTGCATTGAAGGTTTCCATAATGGTATGAAAGTCAACCGTGTATTTTTGAACCACTTCCATCGGTTCTATTTGCTCAATACGCGCTTTTTTCAAAATAGGATCGTCCCCGCTTTCCCCATCGTTTTCTAGGTGTCCAGCATCGGTAATATTCCGAACATAACGAACTTTATACCCAAGATGCTTTAAGTAACGAAAAACCAGGTCGAATGATAAAAACGTACGACAATTTCCCAAATGCACATTGCTATAAACGGTAGGACCACATACGTACATACCGATAGCGCCTTCGTTTATAGGTGTAAACTTCTCTTTCTGTTTAGAAATGGAATTGTAAATACTAAGTTCTTGTTCTTCGTAACGTTTCATATCCTCTGTTGACGGAAGCCGGAAGGCCGGAGACCGTTTTTAATAGTTATATATTTTGAAAGAAATAATCAATAAATAAAAAATTTTAAAAAAAAGCAGTTCATTTTTTATCCAGCATCTAATATCCCTTAAAATCGGTGTCTAAATTAATATACTCTAAAAATTCGCGACGGGTATCGGCGTCTTTAAACTTTCCACCAAATTCACTGGTCACGGTGCTACTATCAATATCGCGTATTCCTCGGGAATTAACACATAAGTGTTTCGCATCGATTACACAGGCTACGTCTTCTGTATTTAAAACTCCTTGTAATTCTTTTACCACTTGCATGGTAAGACGTTCTTGTACCTGTGGACGCTTTGCATAATAATCTACAATACGGTTCATTTTTGAAAGCCCAACAACAGTCCCGTTTGAAATGTAAGCAATATGTGCTTTTCCAACAATAGGAAGCAAATGATGTTCACAAGTAGAGTAGAGGGTGATGTTTTTTTCTACTAACATTTCACCATACTTATATTTGTTGTCAAAAGTAGAAGCTTTTGGTTTTCTGTCAGGATGCAACCCTC
>CAJXPE010000041.1 GCA_913057965.1 uncultured Marixanthomonas sp.
ATTTAATGGTGGTAACTAATGATTGTAGTGTTGAAAATAGTAAAGACTAATTCATTTTAAAGTATCTTTGCCACAAATAAAAGTTATGGAACACAAAGCAGGATTTGTAAATATTATTGGTAATCCTAACGTAGGGAAAAGCACGTTGATGAATGCTTTTATTGGCGAACGCCTTTCTATTATTACCAGTAAGGCACAAACTACCCGTCATCGTATTTTAGGAATTGTTAATGGGGATGATTTTCAGGTGATTTTAAGTGATACGCCAGGGATTATAAAACCCGCATATCAATTGCAAGAAAGCATGATGAGTTTTGTGAAATCTGCTTTTGAAGATGCTGATATTTTATTGTATTTAGTTGAATTGGGCGAAAAAGACCTTAAAGACGAGGCGTTTTTTAAGAAAATAAAAAGTGCTACTATTCCTGTGTTACTTCTTATCAACAAAATTGATAAAGGAAACGAAGAGAAGTTAACCGAAGCCCTTCAAATGTGGCAAGAAAAGGTGCCAAATGCAGAAATCTTTGCTATTTCAGCATTGGAGAATTTTGGCGTTTCTGAAGTATTTAAACGCATTATAGAGGTACTGCCTAAATCGCCAGCTTTTTATCCAAAAGATCAGTTAACCGATAAACCGGAACGTTTTTTTGTAAACGAAACCATTCGCGAAAAAATATTAATGCACTACAAAAAAGAAATTCCGTATTCCGTAGAAATCGATACCGAAGAATTTTTTGAAGATGATGATATTATCAGAATTCGAAGTGTAATTATGGTAGAACGCGAAACGCAAAAAGGAATTATTATTGGTCATAAAGGTTCAGCTCTTAAACGAGTAGGAGTAGAGGCTCGTAAAGATTTGGAAAAATTCTTCGGAAAACAGATTCACTTAGAAACCTATGTAAAGGTGAATAAAAACTGGCGAAATGATGACAGGCAATTACGTCGCTTTGGTTATAATCAGCAATAATTAGTCAACTTCATAATCTAGCTTCATAGTAATAGAAGCAGTTTTTTCTTTAGATGAGGTATTGTAGGTTCCGCCCCACGAATACTCTTCGTTGGAGTTTTGACCTATAATTTGAAAAACACCCATATCTGCCGAAAGCAAATCGCCTAATTCACCACCAGAATTTTCGGCAATTTTCTCCGCCCTTTCTTTCGCATCTGCGGTTGCTTTAGAAATCATTTCTATTTTTAAATCTGCCAATTTTGTGTAATAATAACGAGGTGTTTGCGAATAAAACTGAATGCCTTTGTTCAATAGTTCCGTTATTTCGCGCGAAATATCTTCCACTTTCTCAACATCTTTCGATTCTATTTTTAACGATTGGGTTAATATGTATCCTAAAAACTCCTCTCCGGCATACTCTCCCTGCGCATTGTATTTCGCTTTCATATTCTTCCGGCTACTTACCGCATTAAAAACGAGTTCTTTTTTGGTAATTCCCTTTGATAGTAAGTATTCCGAAATTACTTTTTTATCCTGTTCAAGATCGCTGTACGCTTGTTGCAAATTGCTGCTTTCTTTTGAAAAAGAACCTTCCCAAACAATCAAATCGGATGTGAAATCTGCTTTCCCGAGTCCTGTTGTTGATATGGTTCCATCACCTTTATTTCTGTTAATAATTGAATTACCTAACAAAAATGCCGAAATAACAATGGCAATTGAAAAAATGAGGGCTACAATGGCGTTTTTCATACTATTAATTTATTTTTTTTGAGACTTATAAATATAACAAAATCACAAGCATATCATTATATTTGCACAAAATTTTAGTTGAATGGGAAACATTGTAGCCATAGTAGGAAGGCCAAACGTAGGGAAATCTACTTTTTTTAATAGATTAATCCAACGGCGCGAAGCTATAACCGATGCGGTAAGCGGTGTTACCCGTGATCGTCATTACGGGAAAAGTGATTGGAATGGAAAAGAGTTTTCTCTTATCGATACCGGTGGTTATGTAAAAGGAAGTGACGATGTTTTTGAAGCTGAAATTGATAAACAAGTTGAATTAGCGATTGAAGAAGCCGATGCTATTGTGTTTATGGTCGATGTAGAAACCGGATTAACCGGAATGGATGAAGAAGTGGCCATGTTACTCAGAAAATCTAAAAAACCCTTTTTTTTAGCAGTTAATAAAGTTGATAGCGCCACGCGCGAGAACGATGCCGTGGAATTCTATTCTCTAGGCGTTGAAAAATATTACACCTTATCCAGTAACAATGGAAGTGGAACGGGCGAATTGCTTGACGATTTAGTAAAAGCTTTACCCGAAAAAGAAGAAGAGGAAGAAAGTGAATTACCTCGTTTTGCTGTTGTAGGGCGTCCCAATGCAGGGAAATCTTCTTTTATCAACACATTAATTGGTGAAGAGCGTTACATTGTTACCGATATAGCAGGAACCACTCGAGATAGTATTGATACTAAGTATAATCGTTTTGGATTTGAATTTAACTTGGTTGATACAGCAGGTATTCGACGAAAAACCAAAGTTAAAGAAGATTTAGAGTTTTATTCCGTGATGCGAAGTGTTCGCGCTATTGAACATTGTGATGTCATGATTCTTATACTTGATGCCACTCGTGGTTTTGATGGCCAAGTACAGAATATTTTCTGGTTGGCACAGCGCAATAATAAAGGTGTTGTAATTTTGGTGAATAAGTGGGATTTGGTTGAAAAAGAAACCAACACGGTTAAAAACTTCGAAAAACACATTCGGCAAGAGTGTGAACCTTTTACAGATGTCCCGATTGTTTTTATGTCTGTACTAAACAAACAGCGTATTTACAAAGCCATTGAAACGGCGGTAGAGGTGTATAAAAACCGAAGCAAACGTATTAAGACCAGTAAATTAAATGATGTATTGTTGCCTATTATTCAAGCCACACCACCACCACAGTACAAAGGGAAATACGTTAAGATAAAATTTATAACGCAATTGCCAATGCCATACCCTACGTTTGCGTTTTTTGCAAACTTGCCGCAATATGTAAAAGATCCTTATAAACGCTTTTTAGAAAATAAGCTTCGAGAAAATTTCGATTTCACAGGGGTTCCGGTTAAAATTTACCTTCGGAAGAAATAAAACTCGGTTTTTGATTGATATTAGTTTTATACGAAAAGATTAGTATATTCGTTTCGACTTTAACTAACATCAATCAAATTAAAACTATTATGAAGCACCTATTATTAGGGTTTTTGCTTTTGCTTTCCATTGCATCATTTTCACAGACTAAAGATTTTGAAATTTCTGGACAGCTTATTTCCGAAGAGAAAAAAGAACCATTAGAGTCTGCAACTATTTATTTACAAAGAGTTCAGGACAGTTCGTTGGTTACTTATACCATTTCAGATAAACAAGGCGATTTTTTATTGAAAGATAAAACAAACGATGAAGAGTTGAATCTGTATATTTCGTATGTGGGGTATAAAACCTACTTTAAAACCATTTCAATAGATAAAGAAAAAATCAATTTAGGGGAACTTCCGCTCGCTGAAGACGATAATATGCTAGATGAAGTGCTCATTAAATCGCAGGCGCCTGTTACCATTAAAACTGATACGTTAGAGTTTAACGTGGCTTCGTTTAAAACAAAAAAAGACGCTAATGTAGAAGATCTATTGAAAGAACTTCCGGGGGTTGAAGTAGATTCCGAAGGGAATATAACGGTAAATGGTAAGCCGGTAAACAAGATTTTAGTTAATGGGAAACCTTTTTTTGGAGATGATCCTACCATTGCTACCCGAAATTTAACGAAAGAAATTGTCAATAAAATTCAAGTAACCGATACAAAAACAGAATCGGAAGCTTTTACGGGTGAAAAAGGGGACGACCAAAATAAAACCATCAACATTACAATTGATGAAGAAAAAAATAAAGGTGTTTTTGGACGCGTAGCAGGTGGTGTAGGGACCGATAAACGATTTGAGTACGCAGGTCTTATAAATTACTTTGATAACGATGTACGCATTAGCGCTCTTGGTGGTGGGAATAACATTAATACAGCTGGGTTTAGTTTTGGTGAAATTCAAAAAATGTTTGGGGGTGCCCGTTATGTAAGTATAAACAGCAATGGGGCAATCAATTTTGGTGGAAGACAGTTTGGCGGTGGACAAGGTATTACCAATTCGCGAACTGCAGGGGCAAACTACGCAGACGATTATGGAGAAAATACAGAGCTAACCACAGATTATTTCTATTCGGCAGCAAACTCCTTTAGTGATGAGATACGTAATAGGGAAAATATTTTACCAGATGATCGCTATTTTTCAAACTCAACCTCTAATAACCAGACCAATACCGATAGCCATGCGGCTAACCTACAATTTAAAACAAAAATAGATTCTACGTTTTTAATAAACATTCGGCCAGAGTTTAAGTATAATATCGGGAATTCAAGTTATTCTAATACTGAAGAAACAACCCGTTTAAACGGCGAATTAACAAACCGATCAAATACCCAACGAAATTCAGATAATATTCGGAAATCCTTTGAAAACAGTTTTAATTTGACCAAAAAGTACGGTACTGGCGGTGGTTTTTTAAAATTAAACATAGATAACGAGATTGAAGATTCAGATATTAAAAATAAGATAAACTCGAATACTGAAATATTTGGTGATAATCCAGAGACCATAACGCGTAATCAATTTACCGATGGTGAACAGAGTTCCAATCAATATGAAATAACACCAGAATTCCGACTCCCGCTACTTGCCAAAAAACTGTTTTTCGATGTAGAATACTCTTATAAAAATGATAAACGGAAAGATCGCCAAAGCGTTTTCGATTTTGATGAAGCAACACAAGGTTTTTCAAACTTTAACTTAGACCAAAGTACAGATTTTACCAATGTAGATCGCAGTTCGAGACCCGAAGCAGGTGTACGTTATAGTGATAAAAAACTAAGAGCGGGTGTTAATGCAGGATATGTAATGCGTACTCTTGAAAGTGAAGATGCCTTGCGCGATATAAATTTTGAAAACGATTTTGATGCCTTAGAACTTTCCGCTAATATTAGTTATAAATTTAGTCAAAAGTTTAGTGTATACTCTGGGTATAATTTACGCAATAGTGCTCCGTCGGTTTCGCAATTATCACCATACATTGATGTTTCAGATCCATTGAACATTATTCAAGGAAATCCAAATTTAAGTCCGTCGACTAGTAATAACATTTATACTGGATTTAGAAACTTTGATTTTCAAACCAAGTCTGGTTTTTACAGCTATTTTAATGCGCAATTTTCAAAGGATCAAGTAGTGCCTAAAACAACAGTGGATGATAATTTTGTACGGAACACTACGTATGCGAACGTAGATGGATATTATAGTATTTATGGGAATGCACGATATAGTAAAACTATAAAATTAGACAGCGTTAAAAGTATTAAATACCACGTGGGCGGTAGTTTAAATGCGAATCGGAATGTCAATTTTAATAATGAAGTACAATATGCAAGTCGTACCATATCGTATATACCAGATGTAAGTTTCAGCTTTATTTGGGATAAACTTTTTCTAATTAAGCCTTCGTATCGGGTTTCTTTCAGTGAAAATACTTTTAACCTCGATTTATTTGAAAATAGAACCTATGTTCAGCACGATTTACAATTGGAAACGACTACCTATTTCCCTGAAAAATTGGAATGGAATAATGATATAAACTATAATTATAATTCTAATATAGCTCCAGGCTTTCAAAAAGATGCTATTTTTTGGAACACGACCCTTTCATATTCAATTATGGAGGATAAAGGTTTAATTACCTTAAAAGCTTATGACTTACTAAACCAAAATACCAATGCCCGTAGAACATCTACTCAAAACTACATAGAGGATGTTCAAAGTACGGTCTTACGAAGGTATTTTATGGTTGGGTTCAGTTATAAGTTTAATACTTTAGGGAAAAAAGGAGAAACGAAAGATGGCGGCTTTTGGTTTGATTAGAAGTTAGAAGCCAAAATTAAAGGTGTTTGAAAGAATTCGAGAGACCGATAGGAATCTCGAATTTGTATCGAAAATACCTATGCTGGAAGTTGGTAAAATGACATTATCAGCAATAATATTAGTTTCGATACCGAAAATCCATAAATTTTACTGACTACTGGAATCACCACCCCCCAGAAGCACCGCCGCCGCCGAATCCACCGCCGCCGAAGCCGCCTCCAAATCCGCCGCCACTAAAGCCACCGCCAGAGTTGCCACCGCCAAATCCGCCGGTGCGACCCATACTGCTTAAAATAATCATATCGAGAAGTCCGCCGCCTCTTCGGCCCCCGTTACCACCACCGCGCCCTCCTCTTTTGGAAATCAAGGAAATGATGATAATAATAAAAATAATCACAATAAAGCCATAGTTTCCGCCGCCACTAGATTTTTTATTGAATTTTCTATCTTCTTTAAATTCACCCTTTAGCGCGGCAAAAACAGCATCGGCTCCTTGGTCTAGACCAGCGTAAAAATCGCCTTTTTTAAACTCCGGAATCATAATGCGATTAATGATGCGCTCTGCCATTAAATCGGTGATGCGATATTCAATACCATAGCCGGTGTTTATATCTATTTTTCGATCTCCTTTGGCTAATAGTATAAAGATGCCATTGTCTTCATCTTTTTGTCCAATACCCCATTTTTGACCCCACTTGGCTCCTAATAATGAAATATCTTCACCTTTGGTTGTATTTATAATGGCAACAACAATCTGTGTTGAGGTAGAGTCGGCGTACCGAAGCAATTTGTTTTCAAGATTGCTTTTTTGTGAAGCATTTAGAAGGTTAATGTAATCGTAAACCGATGTTTGCTCAGTTTGTTTGTTGGGTTTCGGAGGGATGTCATATTGCGCAATACTTGTTTCAGAAAAAAAGAGGAATCCTATTAAAAGTAAGAGAACGTTATATTTCTGAAATAATTTGGGCATACATCTATTTAATTTTTTTACTAACTACTAACTACTAACTACTAACTACTAACTATTGTTTTACCCTACCGAAATATCATCGGGCAACTCGTTAACATCATCTTTTTGATAGGGGAAGTGTTTTTGCAACTGTTCGCCAGCCATTAAAATACCGTCAACTAAGCCTTGCTCCATGTTTCCTTTTTTAAATTGACTAATGATCGTGTCTTTTGTACTTTCCCAAAAATCGGGAGCTACGACGTCATTAATACCACTGTCTCCTAAAATAACCAACGTACGGTCTTCAACAGCTACATAGATTAGTACTCCGTTACTTTGTTTGGTATTGTTCATGTGGAGCATATCAAACACTTCAGCAGCGCGCTCAAACGGATCTATTTCGCTGGTTGCTTCTAGGTGAATGCGTACTTCACCAGAGGTGTTTTTTTCGGCCGTTCGGATGGCTTCTATAATATCGGCTTCGGCATTGGCTGATAAAAAATCTTCTACTTTGGACATATATGGTGCGTTTTAACTGCTAAAATCAAATTCAACATCGGGTGCTTGGTCGGTGCCTTCATCAGCTTCAAAATAGGCTTTACGCTCAAATCCTAAAATACTGGCTGCAATGGTGGTTGGAAATTGTCTTACCTCGGTATTTAAAATACGGGCTTGGTCATTAAAACGGTTTCGTTCTACATTAATACGGTTTTCAGTCCGTTCCAGTTCGTTAATTAATTCTTTAAAGTTTTCGTTGGCTTTTAAATCTGGATAGCGTTCAAACGTGGCTAATAATCTGGAAAGTGCAGATGTTAAACCCGATTGTGCTTGCTGAAATTGCTCTAATTGATTGGGTGTAATATTTGACGGATCGATAGTGACCGAAGTAGCTTTACTTCGAGCTTCAATTACCCGTGTAAGTGTCTCTTGCTCAAACTCTGCATAGCCTTTTGCGGTGTTTACAATATTCGGGATTAAATCTGCACGACGTTGATAGGAGCTTTCTACATTTGCCCATTGTGAAGTTACATTTTCTTCCAGTTTTACCAGTTTATTGTTCACATTTGCGAACCAGAATCCAGCAATAGCTATAATTGCTACTACTATTACAAGCGGGATGAGCCATTTTTTCATTCGTATTGTTTTAAAGTTGGTTTTTTATTTTAAGCAGTTCTGCTTTGACTGTTTCTAATTTACGGATAATCTCGAAATGGCTTAACGTTTTTTGTTTGTTCTCTTTTAAATGTGTTTTTGCCCCTTCGAGTGTGAAACCGCGTTCTTTTACTAGGTGATAAATAAACTCAAGATTTTTAATATCTTCTTGTGTAAACTTTCGGTTTCCTTTTGCGTTTTTTTTAGGTTTTAATACATCAAATTCTTTTTCCCAAAAACGGATTAAGGAGGTGTTTACCTCAAAAGCTTCGGCTACTTCGCCTATGCTGTAATATCTTTTTTCGGGTAGATCTATATGCATTAGTCAAGTGATTGGTTTTCCTGTTGAGCAACTTTTTGCATTTCAGCAAACTCTTCTGGAGTTAGGTTTCCGTAGTAAAAGTTAATAGGGTTAATGCGTTCGTCATCTTTAAAAACTTCGTAATGAAGGTGTGGAGCCTCAGAACGACCGGTGCTGCCAACAAAACCAATTAAGTCGCCACGTTGTACTTTTTGCCCTTTGCGGACATTGTATTTATACAAATGACCATATAAACTTACATAACCATACCCGTGATCAATACGAATGTGGTTTCCATATCCCGTTGAATTATTATCTGCACGAAGAATAACACCATCTCCTGAAGCGTATACAGGCGTACCACGAGGTGAAGTGAAATCCATCCCGTAATGAAATTTACGTGCTTTGGTAAACGGATCGGTACGATAACCATAACCAGAAGCCATACGCGTAAGGTCTTCATTTTTTACTGGCTGAATCGCAGGAATAGCAGCTAATAATTTTTCTTTTTCCTCTGCAAGTTGGGATATTTCATCTAAAGAGCGCGACTGGACTACAATCTGCTTAGTTAATATATCTAAACGCTTACTGGAGTTTATAATAAGTTTTGAATTATCAAACCCTTCTAATTCTTTATAACGATTAACCCCACCAAAACCTGCTTTTCGTTGTTCTTCAGGAATGGGGTTGGCTTCAAAATAAACCCGATATAGGTTGTTATCGCGATCTGCTACTTCAGTTAGTACCTTTTCGGCTTCGTTCATTTTTTTGTTGAGAAGCTCATATTGCAGTTCCATATTGGACAGCTCACGCTTTAATGTTTTTTCTTTGGGTGTCTCTACATAGGGTAAGTTTATGTAAACTAAAAACACAAGAAATCCGCCTAATAAAACCCCAACAAGGCCCAATAAGAATATACCGATTTTTCGGCCTTTCTTTTTTTCTATTTTACGATAGGAGAGTGTTTCACTATCATAGTAATATTTAACCTTCGACATACGTTAAAAAAATCCTATTTTTGCGGTTGATGGCAGCGCTAACCTTTGGATAACGAAATACAAATATAGAAATTGTTTTGCGTTTTGTCGTAATCATTAATTTTGAATAAAATTACTCGCATGAAATCTAAGGAAATAAGATCCACTTTTTTTGAATTTTTTAAATCGAAACAACACATAGTTGTTCCGTCGGCCCCTATGGTTATTAAGGATGACCCAACTTTGATGTTTACGAATGCGGGAATGAACCAATTTAAAGAATTTTTCCTCGGAAACAGTGAACCTAAAAATACACGTGTTACCGATACTCAAAAATGTCTTCGCGTTAGTGGAAAACATAATGATTTGGAAGAAGTAGGAATGGATACGTACCATCATACCATGTTTGAAATGATAGGAAATTGGAGTTTTGGTGATTATTTTAAAGAAGAAGCCATTGCTTGGTCATGGGAACTGTTGACCGAAGTTTTTAAAATTGATAAAGAAAAATTATACGTTACGATTTTTGAAGGTGATACATCCGAAGGATTAGAGCGTGATACGGAAGCCTATAATTTTTGGAAACAACATATTGCTGAAGACCGAATTTTAAACGGAGATAAAAAGGATAACTTTTGGGAGATGGGCGAACAAGGCCCGTGTGGTCCGTGTAGTGAAATTCATGTGGATCTTCGATCTGATGAAGAAAAAGCCAAAGTTTCCGGAGCTGAGTTGGTCAATGCCGATCATCCGCAAGTAGTGGAAATCTGGAACTTGGTTTTTATGCAATTTAACCGAAAAGCCAATGGTAGTCTAGAAAAATTACCAGCACAACACGTTGATACCGGTATGGGTTTTGAACGCCTGTGTATGGTGCTTCAAGACAAGAAAAGTAATTACGATACCGATGTTTTTACTCCGCTTATTCGCGAAATTGAAGCCATTACCAATACTAAATATGGGGAAGATGAAGAAAAAGATATTGCCATTCGGGTTATTTCAGATCACGTTCGTGCCGTTGCTTTTTCCATTGCAGACGGGCAGTTGCCTTCCAATACGGGAGCAGGCTATGTGATACGTCGTATTTTAAGGCGTGCCATTCGCTATGGATTTACATTTTTGGATAAAAAAGAACCTTTTATTTATAAGTTGATCGACACCTTGGTTAAACAATTGGGCGAAACATTCCCAGAGCTTGTTTCAGAAAAAAACTTGATTACCAATGTTATTAAAGAAGAAGAACATTCGTTTTTACGCACACTGGATCAAGGTTTGGTTTTGCTAGAGAATGTGATTTCAAATGCTTCTAGTAAGACTATTTCCGGTAAAAAGGCCTTTGAATTGTATGACACTTATGGTTTTCCAATCGACTTAACCGCCTTAATTTTAAGAGAGAGAGGTTATGAGTTAAACGAAAAAGAATTTGAAGCCGAACTACAAAAACAAAAAGAGCGTTCACGCGCTGCCACAAAAGTAGAAACAGGTGATTGGGTGGTTTTACACGAAGATGATGTAGAAGAGTTTGTAGGCTATGACACCTTGGAAACACAAGTGAAAATAACACGCTACCGAAAGGTGGAAAGTAAAAAAGAAGGCGAATTGTATCAATTGGTTTTCAACTTGACACCTTTCTACGCAGAAGGCGGTGGCCAAATAGGAGATAAAGGTTATTTGGAAGCGTCTGACGGTGAAGTTGTTTATATTATTGATACTAAAAAAGAAAACAATTTGATTATCCATTTTGCTAAAAACTTGCCTCGAAATCCTGAGTCAAGCTTTAAAGCAGTGGTAAATACACAACATCGATCTAACACTGCTTCTAACCATACCGCAACGCACTTATTGCATCAAGGACTGCGTAATGTATTAGGAGATCACGTAGCACAAAAGGGTTCTTTGGTGCACAATAAATACCTTCGTTTTGATTTTTCACATTTCAGTAAAGTAAGTGACGAAGAGCTGAAGCAAGTAGAAGACTTTGTAAATGCACGCATTCACGAAAATCTTGCTTTACAAGAACAACGAGGAATACCGTATCAGCAAGCCATAGATGAAGGGGCAGTAGCCTTGTTTGGTGAAAAGTATGGTGATGCGGTACGTACCATCCGTTTTGGAAACTCCATGGAACTTTGTGGTGGAACGCACGTACCTAACACGGGAAATATTTGGCATTTTATCATAACTTCGGAAAGTTCTGTTGCTAGTGGAATTAGGCGAATAGAAGCCATTACAGGCGAATTTGCTAAAAATTATTTTATCGATAGAAGTAACGAATATGCGGAGATAAAGAAGACATTAAATGCTCAAAACCCTGTCAAAGCCGTAAATAATTTACAAGAAGAAAATGCTACGCTGCAAAAACAGATTCAGGAGTTGTTAAAAGATAAAGCCAAAAATTTAAAAGGCGAACTAAAAAACGAACTTGAAACCGTAAATGGTATTAATTTTTTAGCCAAAGAAGTAGATTTAGATGCTTCCGGAATGAAAGATTTAGCCTTTGAAATGGGTGGCGAGATAGATAACCTCTTTATTTTATTTGGATCCAATCAAAACGGAAAAGCCTTGCTTACGTGTTACATTTCTAAAGAATTAGCAGCTGATAAAGACTTAAACGCAGGACAAATAGTACGCGAACTTGGAAAACACATTCAAGGTGGCGGTGGCGGACAGCCGTTTTTCGCAACAGCCGGAGGGAAAAATCCCGATGGAATTGATGAAGCGCTATCTGCTGCTAAGGAGTACGTAAAATAGGCTTGTAAAAAATTTAGTTAAGTAGCAGTTGGCAATACTGTTTACTGCTACTGAAAACTAAACACTGAAAACATGAAACTTCAAACTGAAATACCCTTAAGCCCCGAAAGAAGTCAAATAGACTATTCCTCAAAAACCTTGTTGATGGGTTCTTGTTTTACGGAGAATATGGGAGGTAAACTTGACTATTTTAAATTTCAAAATCTTCAAAATCCATTTGGAATTGTTTTTCATCCGGTTGCGATTGAAAAGTTAGTGACACGAGCTATTAATGAAGACTTTTTTACCGAAGCAGATGTGTTTCAGCATAATGAGCAGTGGCATTGTTTTGAGGTACATTCAAAACTTTCAACGAGTGATAAAGATGCTTTTATTTCGAATTTGAATGATAGCTTAAAGAATTTAAAAACCTACCTTGAGCAAGCTTCCCATATCATTTTAACCTTCGGGACAGCTTGGGTCTACCGTTTTATAGAAACTGATGCCATTGTAGCCAATTGCCATAAAATTCCGCAGAAAAAGTTTTTAAAAGAACTGCTTTCAGTTGAAGACGTTTCCGCAGCGATTGATAACGCTAGTACGCTCATTAAAACGGTAAACTCAAATGTTACAATTGTTACAACGGTTTCACCTGTGCGGCACATCAAAGATGGTTTTGTAGAAAATATGCAGAGCAAAGCACATTTACTTTCTGGTTTACACGAAGCTATTTCTGGACAAAAACAAGCTTTTTATTTTCCTTCTTTTGAAATTATGATGGACGAACTGCGCGATTATCGTTTTTATGAAGAAGATATGATTCATCCAAACAATCTCGCAATTTCCATTATTTGGGATCGGTTCAAAGAAGTTTGGATTGCTTCAGAAACCGAACACCTTCAAAATGAAATTGAAACCATTCACAATGGGCTAAAGCACAGACCTTTTAATCCTTCAGGTGAGGCGCACCAGAAATTTCAGATTAATCTTCAGAAGAAAATAGATACACTTCAAAAGAAATTCCCCTTCATTAAATTTTAGGTAAAAAAACACCAATCTAAAATTATAAATCACTGTAAAATATAAGAATAGGGCAATTGCCGTATTGATTAAAGTTGGGGTATGTAACACCTTTGTAGCATACAATAACCAAAAACCCAACAATTATGAAAACGTTAAAAACTATTTCTTTAATTCTATTTGTAAGCTTATCATTATTAGCGTGTAAAAGCGATGACGACAGCGGAAGTGACCCTCAAGGTGGTGAAGGCGACTTTACAGCAAAAGTTGACGGCAGTTCTTTTGAAGGTTTAACAGGAACTGTCAAGGCTGTTATCACCGATAATGGAGCTGGTCAATCACTTGCAGTTAGTGGTGGAACTAGTAAGTCTGAAAACCTACAGATCATCATTCAAGGTTTTGATGGTGAAGGCACCTATCAATTAAATTTCACTAATATAGGGACCTATAGCTACCTACCAGACCCAAATAATCCAGATCCTAATACCGTAGTTGTCTTTACCACAGTTGGGGATGCTCAAGGTAATAATGGTGAGTTGAAAGTGTCAAGTTTTGACGGCGAAACAATAAAAGGGACCTTCACTTTTACTGGTTATAATTTGGATGATAATAATGACACTGTCACTGTAAGCGATGGAGCTTTTAACATAAAAGTTTCGGATCAATAAAAAACAGTTAGAAAATCTCAGATGTTGAGGTTTTTTCGTGGAGCCGGGAGCGAGACAATAGTTTTACTTCCGGTTTTTTGTATTACTGTGCTTACGAGAATCTTTTTTGAATTTTATTTCACTTTGAGAAAATCTAATGCGATAGGGTAACAAGATTCCAGTTTACGAGGAGCTTAAATACGACAATTGCCCTATTGAAAACAAAGTAGTTACGTAGCATCTTTGATGTATTCAATTAATTAAAACCACGATTATGAAAACTTCAAAAAAATTAAAGCTACTATTATCTATCTATTTGTTAGGTGCAGTAGTAGTAACTGCGCAACGTGCAGAAGCACCAGATTTTAGATACGATACTGGAGCAAAAATTAACGAAATGACCCTCACGCAAGGTGGAACTATGGTTGTAGCTACTAATGACGGCTTAGTAGGAATAAAACCAGGTAGTAATGAACTGTTGTTCAACTTTACTGCGTATGGAAGGGTGAAACCTGAAGAATTGACCTATGTCCCTAACGCACCTTATGTGATTGTTGCCCAAGGAGGGTTTGCTAATCTAACTTCAAAAAAATCGGTGATTGATTATATGTCTGGTAAAACATTGTTCAACACCGAAGATAATGGTTGGAAATTAGCCTACACTTGTGATGTTATGATGCCACAAAATAAATTAGTAGTAAGTGGCCAACGTACTTCTAAAGAAAAATACGCATTGCAAGTAGCAGTATATGATCTTAACACAGGAAAAGAAGATTATAGATTTAATTTAACCGATCCTAATCGAGTTGGAATTGCTAAAGACTTCAGCGTAACGGGACGTCCATTATTGTTAAAAGACCATTTAATTATCCCTACAGCTCAAGGTTTGGTTGCGAAAAAAACTAAAACGGGAGAGACGCTTTGGGAAAATAAAATGAAACGTATCAACTGGATGGTAGCCGATGAAACTGAAAAAGAAATCTACGCTTTTGAAAGTGTGAACAATGGTAGCAACACCAAAATTCATAAAGTAGGAAGCAATGGTGCTCAACTTTGGGAAGACGAACAAAAGGTAAAAGGCAATATTGCTAATTTTGAAATATTACCTAATGGACTTGCTGTGGTTAGCAATAAAAGTGATGGTGGTAACTCTAGTATTTTTTCTGCTAAAAACGAGTCGGAAATAGCCTTTTTAAGCGCTGCCAACGGTGAAGATCTTTGGGACAAAGCACCAAAAATAAAAGGGTATGTTCAGCATTTTTATATTATGGATGATGGTATCCTATTCGGAATTTATGAAGGCGGTATCAACAAAATTTCATTTGACGGAAAAACACTTTTCAAAAAACCATTGAAGACCGGAGAGAATATTCTAACGATGGCCGACACACCGCAGGGATTGATTTATATTACCTCAGAAGATGCTAACATTGTAAACCTTCAAAACGGTGAGCAAGTATGGAAAAAATCATTAAAATACAAAAGAGCCAATGCGGTTAGTTCAACTTACGACAGTAAAAACTCAAGATATTTAATTAGTGCAGATGATGAACTCTTTGCTGTCGATGCCAACTCTGGCGAAGTTTCAACTTTAGCAGAATCTAAATTTGACGGTAAAGAAGACCCAACTCACGTTGAGGTGCGTGACGGTGGAATTTTATTGACAAGTGACCAAAACATGATGTTATTAGATTGGCAAGGCGGTAAAAGCTGGCACGAGTATTACCGAGCACCAGGAAAAAGTGCTTTTGGGGCAATCATTGCTGGTGTAACTGCAGTAGCAACGGCTACGACCGCAGTAGCGGCTTACAATGCAGCCAACCAAAATCGTAATAAACTGGGCAGATATACTGACAGAGGTGAGCGTTATGCAGATTTAGGCGGTGGAATGGCCATGGCAAGTGGTGCTTCAGTAGCTGAAATGTTGAAGCGTTTTAAAGCAACAGCCGCCACTAAAAACAATCAATTTGTATTAACAAAACTTGATGATGGGGTTGGGTTAGTGAAACTAAACAAGGATTCTGGATCCAAGGAAAAAGAAATTGTTTTAAAAGATAAAAAACCAGAGTACCAAGTAGATGACATTGCGGGAATATTGTATTACAAAGCCGATAACAATAGCATTTTTGCGTACGATTTGACCAAATAAACCAATTAGCCAACCAAGTTAGTTTCAGGCCAAACCTGATGAGGAGCAGGTAAGGCCAATTTTGAAACCCCGTCTTTTTTAGATTGGGGTTTTGTTTCTTTATTAAAATAGGGCAATTGCCGTATGGTTTCAGAAATACCTTCTATATAACTTTATAAAAATCAAAATCTACATGCTTTCAGTTGCTTTCATATTGGCTTTTGTCTTTTTATTGATAGGCATTACACTTGTGTTCTATTTCAGAAACAAACAACTTAAAAGTGTACAGCAAGAATATGTGACGCAATTAGAAAATAGGATTGAAAAAAATAAACAACAAATTACTATTCGGAATAAAAACTTGGAAACATATAATTTTTTAATCTACAACTTGGATGAGGCATTAATAGTTCAAGAAAAAATAAATGTATGTAGTTTCAAACCATAAATTTCGATAATGCAGCTTCAATATATAAGTGTGTCTATTTCATTTACTTAAAATTAATATCTTTAATTGAGAAATATTTCGAATATGAAAAAAGCATTGAGTCTTATTTTTTTGGTTTCTTCAGTACTGTTTTCACAAAACAAGAAAAGTATAGACTCTATTAATAGTTTATACACGCAGGGGCTCAACATTCCTGAAGATTCTATTGTACAGTTATATAAGAATAATGCTGAAAATGCGCGGAAAATTTCCTATAAAAAAGGCATTGCTGGTGCCTATGCAAAACTTTCATTGGCATATTCCTATCAAGGTATTTACGATAAAAGCGCAGAATATGGGCTTGAAGCTATTAAGTTGTATGAAAAATTAGGTTTAGATGATCAAGTAGCTTACCGATATGCTGAAATGGGCTATAGCATGAAATATTCTAATATGGAAAAGGCTCAAGCTTATATGCAAAAAGGAAAATCTGTAGCTGAAGCAAAAAAGCTTGACTCAGTTTTAAAAGACATTTACAATAACTATGGTGTTTTAAAAGAAATTCAAAACCAATTGGATAGTGCTCTTTACTTTTATAACAAAGGATTAAAAATTAAAAAAGAACAAAATGATTCTATCGGGATTCCATACAGCATAAGCAATTTGGCAGGTGTATATGGTTTGCAGAAAAAGTATGGAAAAGCAAAAGAATATTTTAACCAGTCACTTCAAGCCCGTTTAAAAATGGAGGATTCCATTGGGGCTGTCTCTTATACACATCTGACGCTGCCGACGACTCCTTACGTGTAGA
>CAJXPE010000042.1 GCA_913057965.1 uncultured Marixanthomonas sp.
CGAGATGTAGAGAGGTCTCGTGGGCTCGGAGATGTGTATAAGAGACAGGTTTTGGAAGAAGGGATTAATTTTTATAAAAAAGAATACCAACCTATTGTAAAAAGGACTGTTAATGAGGCAATCAAAAAAGGGAAGTCTTGGGATTTTGAAATGCCTATCATAACGATGAAAGTCAATGAATGTTGGGTGAGAACAATGGGACAAGCAGACTTTAAAGACGGTAAATGCGTTAAGTTATACGGAAACTTCCAGGATATACACAAACGCAAAGTAGCCGAACTTAATCTTACCAAAACGCTTTCAGAAAAAAATGAGATATTAGAACGAATTGGCGATGCTTTTTTTGCGGTCGATAAAAACTGGATAGTTACGTACTGGAATTCAATAGCAGAAAAAGTGTTACATACACCTAAAGAGGTGATTTTAGGAAAAAATCTATGGGATGTTTTTAGTGATGCAGTAAATCTTCCTTCTTACAAGTTTTATCATAAAGCTATGAGGACAGGAAAAGCGATTCATTTTGAAGACTTTTATGCTCCTGTAAATAGTTGGTTTGAAATTTCTGTATATCCGTCCGAAACTGGACTGTCAGTTTATTTTGTGGATGTAAGTGACCGAAAATTAGCCGAAGAAGAAATTAAACAAAGTAACGAACGTTTTGAAAAAGTAGCGCAAGCAACAAACGATGCTATTTGGGATTGGAACATATTGGACGATACACAGTATAGAGGTGAAGGTTTTAAAACTCTTTTTGGACATGATATTACAACAATAGATCCTAGGGAATTTTCGTGGAGTGAGCATCTCCATCCAGAAGATAAAGAGGAGGCAGAACACAATATAGAAGCGGCAATTCTTGATAAAAATAGAGTAAATTGGTCCCATGAATATAGATATAGAAAATCTAATGGGGAATATACTTTTGTAATTGATAGAGGGGTGATTATTAGAAATGCAAACGGGAAAGCTATCAGGATGGTAGGTGCGATGACAGATGTTACCGAAAAGTTGGCTCATATTAAAGCTATTGAAGATCAAAATAAATTACTTAAACAAATAGCTTGGGAGCAGTCTCACCTTTTTAGAGCTCCTTTATCAAGATTGATGGGTATTGTAGATTTAATTGATAATGGGAAACTACAAGTCTCAGAAAAAGAAGACTTATTAACAGATGTTATTGAATCTGCCAATGAAATGGATACCATAGTAAAAGATATTTCAGAAAAAACAAACGACAATTAATTTATTGGAATAGCGTTTTAGTGCCTGTTAAAAGTTATAATTTTATCAGTTATGAAAACGAAAGTTCTAATAGTGGATGATGATAAGGTAATCTGTAAAATCACGAAACGGATGTTTCAAATTAGTGGGTTACCTGAAGACCCTATTACTTTTAATTCTGGCGACCAAGCCTTTGATTTTTTAAAACAACAGAACAATAAACAGCAGAATACCGTAATTTTTCTTGATATCAACATGCCCTTTATGGATGGATGGGAATTTATCGATCTACTGGAAAAAGAGAATATGTTAACCAACATAACAATTTATCTAATTACGTCCTCCATATTTCCTGAAGATCATAGGCGAGCAAAAGAAAATAAAAATGTTGAAGATATAGTTATAAAGCCTATAACCTTAGAGAAAACAAAAGAGTTGGTGTCGCAAATAAGTAAATAAATTAACACTTCTAATTACTCTACAAACTTATTTTAAACTACTTTAGCCGCTGTAAAGTCATACACCGGCTAGTTAGTTAATTTTTCTTCACATTACTTACTATTCGCAAAATAACTTTTTAATACAAACAATAACTTACAAGCTTACTCTAAATACTTGTAACCTTTACTACCGAATAATTCATTAGACAATAAATTTACTAACGAATTACATTTACTTTCAATGCTGTAAGGTAGTGCAGCATACATAACAATAAGATAGAATACAATGAGATCATTAAAACAATTAATAACAAACATTTTTCAAACTAAAAAAGAAGAGCCAACTAAAACCGTAGAACAAGGAAACGTTAAGTTTTTTAATAATACTAAAGGGTTTGGATTTATTACTACTACTAATTCTAAAGAAGAAATATTTGTCCACAAAAGTGGATTAGTTGATAGAATAAAAAAAGAAGATAAAGTACTCTTTGAGACAGAGAGCACATCTAAAGGCGTCAACGCTATTAACGTTCGTTTGGCATAATAAACCACAAATAATAAATCAAAAACCACCTCAATAGGTGGTTTTTTTATGGGCAACAAAAAGCTTTTAATTGGTAATAATGATGAAGTTAATTAATAAAAATTGATATATGTCTTTACTATCTATTATCTTTGTAGAAGTTTTTAGAGATATACAGGATTCTAAATCTGTCAATTGCTCTAAACCGTCTTTTAAAAAACTCTTTTTTTTAAATTCGTTTAGTAGTTAAACATACTCTTTAATTAAGCTACTTAATAACCTATTAAACAAACGAATGGCGAAGTCACAACAAACATACGAGAAGAAAGAAAAAGAAAAGAAAAGATTAAAAAAGCGAGAAGAAAAACGTAAGAAAAAAGAAGCTCGCAAAGCAGAAGCGAAAGAAAAAGGACCAGGCATTGAATTTGCTTACGTGGACCATAACGGTAATTTAACCGATACACCACCAGATCCTTCACAAAAAGTAGAGGTGGAGGCAGATGAAATCGTTGTTGGAGTTCCTAAGCAAAGTGAAGAAGACAAAGAACCTTTTGATCCCGTACGAAAAGGAAAAGTTTCCTTCTTTGACCACAGCAAAGGATTTGGATTTATTATCGATTCAGAAAATCAAGAAAAATATTTTACACACGTAAGTGGGTTAATTGACGAGATTGATGAAAATGACAACGTTTCTTTTGAATTAGAAAAAGGACAACGTGGTATGAATGCAGTACGAGTTAAGAAGAAGTAATATCCTTTCTTACTAAATACTTATAGGTTTATTAACTATGATAAACTTAACTTTTGACTTATTTTGTAGAAAAGTATGCACACTCCTATGAAAGAAGAAGAAAGTAACAACACTCCATATTCCATATTAGAACTAGCGACCATCGGGGTAAACTTTAAACCCATCGATGTATTTAAAAACAGTCTTACATTAGCTCAAAAAGCCGAAACGTTTGGTTATAAAAGGTTTTGGCTGGCAGAGCATCACAATATGAAGAGTATAGCCAGTTCGGCTACCTCGGTGCTTATTGGCCATATTGCGGGCGGTACCAAAACCATTCGAGTAGGTTCTGGTGGTATTATGTTACCCAATCATTCCTCTTTGTTAATTTCAGAACAATTTGGCACGTTGGGTGCATTATATCCAGACCGTATCGATTTAGGATTAGGGAGAGCGCCAGGCACCGATCAAGTCACTGCACAAGCCATTCGCCCAGATAGAATGCAAGCAGTTTATAAGTTTCCGGAAGAACTACGGAATATTCAACAGTACTTTTCAAAAGACAACGCAAAAGCAAAAGTGAGAGCGCCCATAGCCGAAGGTGTATCCATGCCTATGTATATCTTGGGTTCTAGTACCGATAGCGCTTATTTGGCGGCTAAAGAAGGCTTACCTTACGTATTTGCAAGTCATTTTGCACCTACTCACTTATTTGAAGCGTTAAACATTTATTACAATAATTTTCAGCCATCTCCTTATCTTGAAAAACCATATACCATTGCTTGCGCAAATGTAATTGCAGCCGATACCGATTCTGAAGCCGAAAAAATATCAACGTCATTAATTAGAATGATGATAGGGGTAATGACAGGGAATATAGATTACGTGCAACCGCCTACTGAAATGACTGATGATTTAAAACAGATTCTTCAAAACCCGGCTTTTCAAAAGATGCTGAAGTTTGCCTTTATAGGAAGCAAGGAAACGGTAAAACAACAAACAAAGAAATTTTTAAAAGAAACCGGAGTTAATGAAATTATGGTCGCTTCCCATATTTATGATCCTGAAGCACGAATTAAATCGTTCGAAATCTTTTCAGAAGTTATGAAAGAATTATAAAATACTTTTAGTCTAATTATTAATAAAAAGGGTGTCTACTAACGGTTTAGGTACCCTTTTTTTATTTCAAATAAAAAAAACTTCCATAAAAGTGTGATTTTTTTGCCAACTTGAACTCTAATAAAGTAAAGAAGGTTTTTAATGCATACAGAACAAGCGTTTACAAACATCATCAAAGAAAACGAAGGGATTATCTATAAAGTCACCCGTTTGTATACCAATAATCAAGATGATCAAAAAGACTTATATCAAGAAGTGATATATAATCTTTGGAAAGGTTTTAAAGCCTTTCGGGGTGACGCTAAGGTGAGCACCTGGATGTATCGCATCGCCTTAAACACAGCTGTCCTTTATTCAAAAAAGAAAAAAAGGAGGGGAGATAAAGTTCCGCTAGAGGGAGTGGTATTGGTAGAAGAAGCCTATGACCCGGTTTTGGAGCAACGATTAAAGGTTTTATATACAAACATCAAGAATTTAGGAGATGTAGATAAAGGAATCATTTTTCTTTTTCTTGAAGGAAGAAAATACGAAGAAATAGCCACCATAACCGGTTTATCTGTAAGCAACGTAGGAACTCGTATGGCTCGAATAAAAGACAAATTGAAAAAAGAAATTATAAAAAAGTAACACAATGGAATTAGAAGAAATGCAAACGGTCTGGTCCCAAATGAGTGATCAATTAAAACAACAACAAAAATTAACCGATAAAATAATTATAGACATGACACAACAGAAATTTAAGAATAGATTTAGTACCCTTTCGTTTTATGAGATTATAGGCGCTGGTATTTGTTTTGCGGCAGTAATATTCATTATACTCAATTTACAAAAAATGAACACATGGTACCTAATGTCTGCGAGTATTCTATCAATAGTATCGCTATTAATCCTACCCATTTTTAGCTTACGCTCTCTATTTGGTATGAAAAACTTGAACCTTACCACCAACAGTTATAAGGACACCCTTGTCGAGTTTATTAAAAAGAAAAAACAAATGCTTTTAGTTCAACAACTAAGTGCCGTTTTTAGTGTAATATTAATATGGCTTGTAACCCCAGTGTTTACCATGGCTTTTAATAATAAAGACTTTTTTCAGCAAGAGCATTCCACAGGGCTCTTAATTTTTTATGCACTTGTAACTATAGGTGTGCTATTTTTTGCACGATGGGGCTTCCGTTGCTACAAAAGCATCACTGCCAAAGCAGAAGCAGATTTAAAGGAATTGGAAAGCGCAGAACTGTAATTCATTTCGCACAATGTCAATGTTTTGCAGGATAAGTAAAACAACTTATAAAGATGTATATTTGAGTGTATTGTTAAATACACTATAAAAATAACCTTAAAATAACCACTATGTTTAAATACATCTTTGCCTTCTTAATATGTGTGGCTTCATTGCAAGCGCAAACTTTCAATGAAGCCAAAATGGATAGTCTCTTTAATCTAATTGAAAGTAACCATAAAGGAATGGGAAGTTTTTCCATTTTTTCTAACGGGGAAGAGGTTTATCAAAAGTCGTTTGGATTTTCAAATGTAGCAACCAATGAAAAAGCTAACAACTTAACCAAATACCGCATTGGTTCTATTTCAAAAACATTTACCGCTACCATAATCATGCAGCTGGTTGAAGAAGGGAAAGTTACCCTAAGCACCTTGTTAAGCGATTACTTTCCTAGTATTCCCAATGCAGATAAAATAACAATTGAAGACCTATTGCGGCACAGAAGTGGTTTGTTTAATATAACCGAAACAGAAGATTTAAGAGCTTGGGTGGAAAAGCCACAATCTCGTGAAAAAATGATTGAACGCATCATCGCGAATGGCACCAACTTTGAACCCAACGAGAAAACACAATACTCTAACACCAATTTTGTTTTACTATCCTTTATTGCTGAAGACATTGAAAATAAAGACTTTTCGAACATTTTAGATACCAGAATAATTAAACCCTTACAGTTAAAAAGAACCGAATATGGTAAGCCAATAAACCCTAAAGACAACGAAGCATTACCCTATGTTTTTGAAAATTCAGAATGGAAAGAAATTAAGTTACAAACCGATATGAGTATTCCAATGGGGGCAGGAGCAATAGTATCTACAGCTACTGAGTTGAACCAATTTTTCACCAATCTATTTTCAGGTAAATTGATTTCTACTGAATCATTAGAAGCCATGAAAAATGCTAAAGAGGGGATGGGCTTAGGACTCATGAAACTACCATTCGAAGAAAAAGAAGTTTACGGTCATGGCGGTAGTATTGATGGCTTTCAATCATTTGCTGCTTATTTTCCAGAGGATAACGTATCAATTGCATTAACAACAAACAATCTATACACTCAGGTTTCAGGTATTTTTATTGGTGCCGTTAAAACTTATTTTGGGATGGAGTGTACGCTTCCAGACTTTTCACCAAAGGAAACAATAGAAGTGACTTCAGAAGAATTGGATAAATATTTAGGAACATACAGCAGTCCTAATTTCCCCATAGATATTTATATTACAAAAGACGGCAATACGCTAATCGCACAAGGAGAAGGACAACCCTCCTTTCCGTTGGATGCTATTGGACCTGATATTTTTTATTCAGAAAATGTAATGATAACACTAACCTTTCAACCAGAAGAAAAGAAAATGCTTGTCGATCAAGGAGGGCAAACATATGAGCTAACAAAGAATAAAAAAGAATAAATTTTCGTGCAGTGAAGCAACTTTAGTCTTAAATTAATATTTGCATGAGTATTGCGAATAACCATATTAATTACATAGAATTAAAAGCTAAAGATCTTAAATAAAAAGTTCTACTCAACTTGTTTTAGATGGAGTTTTACGGATTATACACATAGACAATTTGAGGTTAACCATCTCACCCTAGCATCGCGACCTAAAGAAAAAACGTGTAATTGGGAGCTTCAAATTCCACTTTCTTAAACAAATACGTTAGGTTTTTTTATCCGTTTACATAACGTAATATAATACTCACTATTAAACTGTTGTTAAAAAAGAATGAACGTTCACTTTTTAATATATCTTTGCTGAAGAAAATAAAAGCAACGGTATTGCATGGCAAAACTTCAAAAGAGCATAGAAAAGAAAAACAATCTGGTACAAGCCACTATTGAACTAGTAAACAATAATGGTTTTCACGCCACGCCTATTTCTAAAATTGCGAAGATGGCCAATGTATCGCCAGCCACGATTTACTTGTATTTTGAAAGCAAACAAGATTTAGTAAATCAGGTGTATTTAGAGGTAAAAGAAGCATTTACTGCCTATGCATTTGAAACCTATAAGAAAGATATGAGTGTTGTGGAAGGTTTTGAAATAGTCTGGAAACGAATAGCCGATTTTAAATTAAAAGAATGTAAACAAGCATTGTTTTTAGCCCAATGTGATAACACACCTATTATTGATGAAACGAGTAGGGAAGAGGGGATAAAACATTTACAGCCCCTACTTGATTTATGGCAACGTGGTCAAGATGAAGGAATTATTAAACCTGTATCCAATTACTTGTTATATGCATATACCATAAGTCCGTTAGCCTTCTTAATGTTAACACAACAACGCGGACAATTTAAAATTGAAGAAAAACATATAGAACAAGCCTATCAAGCCGCTTGGGATAGCATAAAATTATAATACTAGTAAATATAATTGTTAGAAAAGCTGCATTACCAATACAAGAATTAAGTAAAGAATTTAGAAAAACAAAAACACTATGAACAATTTTGAATTTAAAAATCCAACCAAAATTATCTTTGGAAAGGATACCATTGAAAAGGTAAACGAAGAAATTCCTCAGGACGCCAAAGTACTGATGCTCTACGGAGGCGGAAGTATCAAGAAAAACGGGATTTACGAACAAGTAAAAAATGCTTTAACCGGTGTGGAAGTAGTAGAGTTTGGCGGCATACCAGCTAACCCTGAGTATGAAACATTACTGAAAGCATTACAGGTTATTAAAGATGAAAATATTACCTACTTACTAGCTGTTGGTGGGGGTTCGGTTATTGACGGAACCAAATTTCTATCCTCTGCAGCATTGTATGAAGGTGACACCCCTTGGGACATTTTAACTGAAAAAATTAAAACGGAGAAAGGCATGCCTTTTGGAACGGTTTTAACCTTACCAGCTACGGGTTCTGAAATGAACTCTGGAGCGGTAATAACTAGAAAGGAAACAAAAGAAAAACTAGGAATGGGCGGTCCTGGCTTGTTTCCACAGTTTTCAATTTTAGATCCGCAAGTAATTGTTTCTATTCCGCAACGTCAATTAGCAAATGGGTTAACCGATGCTTTTACACACGTTTTAGAACAGTATATGACCTATCCAGTAGGCGGATTGTTACAAGATCGTTTCGCTGAAAGTATTTTACAAACTTTAATTGAAGTAGCACCAAAAGTAGTAAAAGATCCTTCTAACTACGAAGCAGCTTCCAATTTTATGTGGAGTTGTACGATGGCATTAAACGGATTGATAAAGCAAGGCGTTCCTGGCGATTGGGCCATACATATGATGGGGCACGAATTAACAGCCTTATTTGGTATTGATCACGCGAGAACATTAGCGGTAGTTACACCAAGTCATTACAAATACAATTTTGAAGCTAAAAAAGAAAAATTAGCGCAGTATGCTGAACGAGTTTGGAATGTAACCGAAGGAAATCAAGAAGATAAAGCATACGCTGCTATTGAAAAAACCGAAGCCTTTTTCCACCAATTAGGAATTGACACTAAATTATCTGATTACACGTCTGACTATAAGGGAACTGCCGAGGAAATCTCGAAACGGTTTACAGATCGCGGTTGGAATGGTATTGGAGAGCGTCAAGCTTTAACCCCTCAAGATGCAGAGAAAATTGTAAAAATGACTTACTAATTAGGTATGAAAATTTTAAATACCATACTACTTGTAAGCACAGTAGTTGTCGTTTCAAGTTGTAAGGACAATCAAAATAAAATTTCTTCTGAAAAAATTTCAGAAGAACACATAACATCAAAAAAAGAAAAAGATATGAAAATATTATTTGTACTAACGTCTCACGATCAATTAGGAGACACAGGAAATAAAACAGGTTTTTGGATTGAAGAATTTGCAAATCCATATTACAGTCTATTAGATAAAGGAGCTGATATTACATTGGCAACTCCAAAAGGAGGGGAAGCACCAATAGACCCAAGTAGTGATACCCCAGATGCCAGTACGGAAGATACGGAGCGTTTTAAAAACGATGCCGAAGCACAGAAAAAAATTAAAAATACAAAGGTGTTGGCAGATATGAATGCAGCTGATTTTGATGCGGTATTTTATCCGGGAGGTCACGGTCCATTGTGGGATTTGGCAAACGATAAAAACTCGATTGCCTTAATTGAAAAATTTAATAGCCAAAACAAACCTGTAGCCTTTGTATGTCATGCTCCTGCTGCGTTAAAAGGCGTAAAAAATGAAGATGGCACACCGTTGGTAAAAGGTAAGAAAGTAACTGGTTTTACAAATACGGAAGAAGAAGCGGTACAACTTACCAATGTGGTGCCCTTTTTAGTGGAAGATATGCTTAAAGAAAATGGCGGCATTTACTCTAAAAAAGAAGATTGGGCAGCGTATGCTATAGAAGATGGTAACTTAATTACCGGTCAAAATCCTGCTTCATCTGAATTAGTAGCTGAAATGTTATTAAAACAGTTGAACTAATAACTAATAAACGACTGTTTCTAATTTTTAGATTCACAAAAGCCTCTTTGTAATAAACAAAGAGGCTTTTATAATTAGTGAAATTTCAGAAATAGAACCTAAAAACAGATTTATAAAGAAAGAATGACGTGTGTTAGTTAGTGTGTCTTAAACCCTATTACTAAAATTGCTAGGTGTTAATTGCTCTTAAAGTTACGACAATACTTTCCTAAAAGTATGCACAGCCTCAATAGATTGTTCTATCTTTTGATTAGAAAACAAGTATAGAAGTTTTCTTAAAGTTATTATTCATTAACCAAACCTAATTATATGTCATTACTTACTATTATTTTAAATATTCTCTTACCACCTGTTGCTGTTTTTATGAAACATGGGGTAGGAACTACTTTGCTTATCAGTATTTTATTAACTCTTATTGGCTGGTTGCCTGGTGTTATCCACGCTTTTATAGTGAATGATTAATTAAAATGAGAGGCTAGATAATACATGATGTGTGTTCTTTTTTCTGAAAGAAACCCTTTTCGTTATCTAATTTAATTAGGGTGAACCGTTCTTTAAAAGCTAAAGCCGATTTACTCTTTTTTACCGTACCAATTAAATATTGTAAATTTAATAGGACAAGTTATCTGTAACTAACAAAAATTATTATGAAAAAGAAAAAGCAAGATGCTGAAACAAAAAAGATTTCAGATTTAAAAAAAAGCCAAAAGGATCCTTCTGGAAAACCTTTGACTACCAATCAAGGATTAAAAGTAAACGATACAAACAATTCGCTGAAAGCAGGGGAACGGGGCGCCACGTTATTAGAAGACTTTCTCTTACGGGAGAAAATCACCAATTTTGACCATGAGCGAATTCCTGAACGTATAGTTCATGCTAGAGGAAGTGGGGCTCATGGCTATTTCGAATTATACGAAAGCATTGAACAATACAGTAAAGCTGGTATTTTTACCGATACTAAAAGAAAAACACCAGTATTTGTGCGTTTTTCAACCGTAGCAGGCTCGAAAGGTTCGCCAGATTTAGCCCGTGATGTACGAGGTTTTGCCGTTAAATTTTATACCGAAGAAGGTATGTGGGATTTAGTAGGAAACAACATGCCTATTTTCTTCATTCAAGATGCCATGAAGTTTCCAGATCTTGTTCATTCAGTAAAACCAGAGCCTAATAACGAAATTCCGCAGGCAGCATCTGCACACGATACATTTTACGATTTTGTTTCTCATACTACAGAAACGCTCCACAATCATATTTGGGCGATGAGCGACCGTGCCATCCCGCGTAGTTTTCGTATGATGGAAGGCTTTGGAATTCACACATTTCGTTTAATTAATAAAAAAGGGGAAGCTCATTTTGTAAAATTTCACTGGAAACCTACACTTGGTGTACATTCCGTTACATGGGAAGAGGCTGTTAAAATGAATGGAGCCGATGCCGATTTCCATCGCCGCGACCTTTGGGAGGCCATTGATGCCGGACAGTATCCCGAATGGGAATTAGGAATTCAAATCGTTCCCGAGGAAGATGAACACAAATACGATTTTGATTTACTGGATCCTACTAAGTTAATTCCTGAAGAACTAGTTCCCGTTCAGAAAATTGGAAAAATGACGTTGAATAAGAATCCAGAGAATTTCTTTGCTGAAACAGAGCAGGTAGCGTTTTTACCAGGCCACATTGTTCCCGGTATCGATTTTACAAACGATCCGTTGCTACAAGGACGCTTGTTTTCGTATCGTGACACACAGCTTTCTCGCTTAGGAAGTCCTAATTTTCATCAAATACCGATTAACCGTCCTATTACCGAAACCCACAACAACCAGCGGGACGGTCATATGCAAACAGAGATTCCTAAAGGACAAACCGCTTATTTTCCAAATACATTAGGTGGAGGTTGCCCGCATTTATCTAAAATGGCAGAAGGTGCTTTTGATTCGTACGAAGAGCGTATTGATGCCAAAAAAATAAGAACCCGAAGCGATAGTTTTAGCGATCATTTCTCACAACCCGCTTTATTCTACAGAAGTCTAGCCGACTGGGAACAAGAACACGTTGCTGGTGCTTATACGTTTGAATTAGGCAAGTGCAAGCAAGACCATATTAAAGAACGAATGTTGTGGCTTATCAACCAGATAGATGAAGATTTGGCTAAAAAAGTAGCAGAAGGCCTGGGAATGAAAGTCCCAAAAAAGATTGATCAACCTATTAATCAAGCCATAGGAGCTGATGCAGACGTAAAGAAACATCAACCAGGTAAAAAGAAAATGTATCTTGATAAAGCACCCGCTTTAAGTATGGCAAATACCAAGTTTGATAGTATTGCAACGCGACAAATTGCTGTATTGGTGGCAGATGGTTTTAGTATGAAAAACTTAAAAAGCACTAAGAAAGCCTTAGAAAAGGATGGAGCTATGATGAAGCTGATAGCTCCCCAAGGAGGAACTATTACCTGCGATGAAAACATGGAGCACAAAGTAGATGCTGCTATTATGACAACTGAAAGTGTGCTGTTCGATGCGGTTTACATCCCTGGAGGAAAGAAATCGGTGAAAGAACTGATGAAACAAGCAAAGTTTATGAAGTTTGTAAATGAAGCCTTTAAACATTGTAAAGCCATAGCAGCAGATGATGAAGGCGAAGAATTATTAGACGCTACCTTTGTAGCAGACCATAAAGATGATGCTGCAGTGCATATCAATAAAAAAGTGGAAGCTTTTAAAAAGAGTATTGCAAATCATAGAAACTGGGATAGAAGAAAGGTAACCGAATCCATTCCAGTATAGCAGAAACATACATGCATAAGTAAAAATTCCATAATGTTTTCATTATGGAATTTTTTTTACTAAGACTTTGCATGTGACTCTTTAATAATTTTTCACTACCTTGATATCCAGTTAATTAAAACAAAAGATATAAAAATAACTGTCATGGAAGAAGTACCATTAGTCAATTTTCATTTTAATGTGGAATGGAGCGGAACAAGAATAGGATTTACCGAAATTACGGGGCTTGAGATGGAATATGAAGTCTTGGAATATCGCCACGGAGCCAGTCCTGTATATTCTACTCAAAAAGTACCGGGTCTCACAAAATTCAGCAATATCGTTTTAAAAAGAGGAGTTTATAAAGACGATAATGACGCTTTTAAATGGTTTAACAATTTTAGGCAAAGCAAGGAAAGACGTAATATTACCATTAGCCTTTTAAATGAAGACCACGAGCCTACGGTTGTTTGGAGAGTACAGGATGCATGGCCGGTTGCTATAAAATATTCAGAATTACACGCAACCAAAACCGAGATCTTTATCGAACGGATGGAATTGGCTCATGAAGGTGTTGTAGTGATAAACGGCAATAGTGATAAATGATACCAAACGACAAAACATATCCGCCGTTAAACATGCATTTCAAGGTTCAGTTTGACAGCAAAAAGTTTAAACTAGATTATCGGTTTCAGTCGGTACAAGGATTACAAGCTAGAATCTGTAAAAATGAAAACGATACAAGAAAGCATACCAAATTTGAAAATATCATTCTAAAACGTGCGTATCAACCCGATTCCAAATTAATCGAGTGGTGTATGAATGCTATCAACAACCAAAAAAAACAACCCCAAAACCTAACCATTAAACTTTTAAACGCAAAGGAAAAGTTATTAAGCGGTTGGAAAATAGAACAAGCCGTTCCGGTAGGTTGGGGCGTGGAAGAACTGCACGCGCAAGACACAAAAATATTGATTGAATGTATAGAATTGGAATATAACTATTTTCAGGTAGTGGACAGCAAAGGGACTATTATTGCGCCTGTTGATACTGAAAAATCAAAAAAGTAATTAGGGTAATATTTAATTTCCTTTTATATACTCAAATGTTTCTTGAGATGATGGTGGTATAGGGGGTGGCGGAATAAGTATATAGGGCGCACCTTCAAATAGAATTGAGTATTTAAAATAATCAAGTTCTTCTTTAGAATTGATATTTTTGAATTGTTTAATTACTTCCTTTAATACTTTTTTAGTTGTTGAAATTGGATACTTATCATCTATGTATAAATGAATTAATGCAGGCTTAAGGATTTTTTTACCATATTGAAAATTAGAAGGAGATAAAGCTATTTTTTCAAGTTTGGCTTGAAGATTATTTATTGGTTCTTTTTTAATTTTGTTTTCTAGAAGAGTAACCAAAGAATCATTTTTTATAATGATTAGATTTCTTCTGAAATAATCTGCTACACCATTAAAATCTGGGCATTCTGAAAATCCAATACTATTGTAAGTTCTACTTTTATATTTAAATTTTAATCCGGGAACCTTTCCATCACAGGCTAATCTTCCCATTTTTTTACGTAATTCTGAGAAATTTTTGAAGGAGTCTAATTCAATAATTTTAAAATCATCATCATTTCTATACTTTATAAAATCTTTAGATGAAACTTCCTTTTCAAGAATTCTTTCTTTAGGACTACCACAGCAAATAAATGTTAATACTATAAATATTACATAAGAGAGCTTTTTCATTTCATTTATAAATATTCTTAAAAATAAGAATAACTTCGAATAAATGGTAAACGTTTTCTCACAAATAATTTGAATACCTTAGCTTAATGAAAAAATGGTTATTAATTATTTGCATGCTATTTTCCGGGAGTGTATTCGCGCAAGAAGTTTCCGAAGAAGATATTATTGGCGTGTATAAAACTAAAAGTAATGATCCCATGGGGGGAAGTACGATTGTGTTTTTACCAGACCATACCTATATAATTGCCTATTTTGGCGGTGTTCAAAAAGGGACTTGGGAGCTAAAAAGCGGAAAATTAAAAGTTACTAAAACCGTTGAGCCCCAATTTGTACTTTATGGCCGAAAAACAATTTCCTTGGGCGAGAAAATACAAGTTAAAGTTTCCACACGTTCAGAAAACCTAGTGTTGGTAGGGTTCGAGGCCAAAAACACAACTAAGTTAAAGCGTCTTTTTAATCCAAACGCAAACTGTTTTCTCCGTCCATATCTTATTACACAGCAAAAGCCAGTAAATCAGCTTAACCTTGCCTTATTGGAAGCGTATCCTAACGATAACTCAAAAGAAGGTGAAAAACGAGCTCGGGTATTTCAGTTTACAAATACAGAAAGCTATAACGACTTATTAGTGGTCAATTTACCTTCGGGATACACTAGTCCATCAACAGCGCAGATTAGGTACAAAGATGGTTTACTGTTTGAGAATAGTTTTTCTGAAGGCTTAAAGAAAAGACCCTTGGAAAGTTTAAGTGGAGAAGACCTAAAGTTTGTGACCGGTTATTCAGATAGAAACTTACTCCCGCAAAAGCTTCAGTATGGAGACGAGTTTTTCCCTTATTCTGAAAACCCCACTTCTGAAGAATTAAAGCCGTATCTACGAATAAAGCCTATTGAAATTTCAGAGAAACCATTTATCCTTCAATCGGGTTCTTTTTTAAACGCCACTTGTGAAAAAAATTGATAAAACGGCAACCAACAATTAACGTGGCTTTAATACAAAACAACTCCTTCGCTTGCTATCTTTAATAAAAAAGTAAGGATATGGGAAAAAATATAGCAGACTTATTGGTAGAAAACTTAGTAGATGCGGGTGTTAAAAGACTGTACGCAGTTACAGGAGACAGCTTAAACCCTATTAACGATGCCGTCCGTCGCGATGGCAGATTAAAGTGGATTCACGTGCGTCACGAAGAAGCAGGAGCATATGCTGCCTCCATGGACGCCGAACTGGATGGCATTGGTTGCTGTATGGGTAGTAGTGGTCCTGGACACGTACATTTAGTAAATGGTCTTTATGATGCCAATCGCGCTGGAAATCCCGTAATAGCTATTGCCACTACGATTAATACCAACAAGTTAGGGATGGATAATTTTCAGGAAACCGATGTTACCAAACTTTTTGACGACTGTAGCAAGTACTGTTTTATGGCCAACACCCCACAACAAGCTGCCCATGCCTTTCAAACGGGTATTCAGCATGCTATTCAAGATAGGGGAGTAGCCGTAGTAGGGTTACCAGGCGATGTGTCAAAAGCAGATGCCGAACCTATTACTACTTCCCATAAAAATTATTATACTAATTCCCGACTTATCCCTGGGAAAGAAGAAATGGAACAATTGGCAGATGTCATCAATTCTAATAAAAGGGTCATGCTGTTTTGTGGTCACGGATGTAAAGAGGCACAGGAAGAAGCGATGCAATTAGCCGAAAAACTAAACGCTCCCATGGGCTTTAGCTTCCGCGGAAAGATATATTTCGATAAAACCAGTAATCCGTATGCCGTAGGTTTAAACGGGCTTTTAGGAAACAAATCTGGTTTTAAAGCCATGCACGAAGCCGATCTGCTTATTTTATTGGGTACCGATTTTCCTTACACCGAATTCTTACCCGAGAAAAACAAAATCATTCAAATAGATGATAAACCCGAACGCATCGGCCGTCGAGCCAAAGTAGATTATGGATATGCCGGAAAAATAAAAGATACGGTAGAAGAATTACTGCCTTTGTTGGATAAAAAAACAGACGATGAATTTTTAAAAGAAATGCGAAAACTTCATAAAGAACAAGAAGAAAAATACGCTTCGTACGTTAAAGAAAAGTCAGAAGAAAACAACATTCACCCTGAATTTGTGGCTTCTGTGATTAATGAAGTCGCTGCAGACGATGCTATTTTTACCGTCGATACGGGTATGTCGGCCGTTTGGGCAGCACGGTATATAAAAGGAAAACGGAACCGATATTTAACGGGTTCCTTTAATCACGGTTCTATGGCAAATGCGATGCCGATGGCCATTGGGGCAGGACTTTCCCGACCAGACAGACAAGTTATTGCGTTATGTGGCGATGGTGGAATAAGTATGTTGCTGGGTGATTTAATGACGATAAGCCAATACAATATTCCTGCAAAAATCATCATATTTAATAATCGAACACTGGGAATGGTTAAATTGGAAATGCAAGTAGCTGGCTATCCCGATTGGCAAACCGATATGAAAAACCCCGATTTTGCCAAAGTAGCAGAAGCTATGAACATAAAAGCTTGGAATGTAGATGAATGCAATAATGTTAAAGGCACCTTAGAAGAAGCCTTTGCACACGACGGACCAGCACTAGTGAATATCTTTACAGATCCTGATGCACTAGCTATGCCACCAAAAGTAACGTTTGATCAAGTAAAAGGATTTGCCGAAACCATGGGCAAGCTCATGCTTAATGGGCAAAGCGCCGAAGTAATTGATAGCGCAAAATCCAATATTAAATATTTAAAAGAATTGTTTTAATAAAGTTGATGT
>CAJXPE010000043.1 GCA_913057965.1 uncultured Marixanthomonas sp.
CTCGGAGATGTGTATAAGAGACAGGTGTAATGGTATTGTCAAAGCATCATCAAAAATTTTCCCTTCGTTTACTTCGCTTTCGTTGCGAATATCGACAATAGTAAATGCGTTAGGATTCTTTTTAAATTCTGAAAGATTAAAATCAGGAGCCGTTTTTAGTTTTTCTGAACCTAAAGTCAATATTGCTTTAACCTGTTTTTCATAACCTATTTTTGCAATTCTGTTTAGTAACGTATTTGCTTTTTCTACTGAATCCACCACGACATAAAATTCTTCTTCTGGTTTAACGATAGATCCTAACCACGTTTCAAATTTAGAAGTTTCCGAAGTTGCCATAATATTGATACTTTCAGGCAAGTGATTCTTCTTAAAAACTGCTTCATCGCGAGTATCGACTACTAAAATATCATCTTTCTTTTCTGAAACAGCAAGTTGCAAAGGAATTCCACCGATACTTTCCGAAAGATTTTCAGCACCTTCTTTATTAATGGCAACATTGTACCCAAAATAATGCGGAATAAACGGTTGCGAATTCAATAAATGATTGATAAACTGTTCTTCTGTTTGATTTTTAAATGCCCAATTGCCGATACGTTCGTTTCCTAATGTGCTTGAAGAAGCGTCAGCGCTCATTCCTTTTCCGCAAAGAGAACCAGCACCATGTGCTGGATAAACAAGTGCTGAATCGGGAAGGTCTTTAAATTTAGTTTGTATAGTTTGATACATCATTTTAGCCAACTCTTCTCGTTTGGCTTTTAAATGACCTGCTTTTTCACGTAAATCGGGACGGCCTACATCACCTACAAACAGTGTATCTCCAGTAAATAATGCTGTGTTTTTTCCTTCTGTGGCTTGTATGGTAATACTATCTGGGGAATGCCCAGGGGTATTGATTGCAGAAAAGGTTATAGCACCCATTTTCACGGTATCGCCATCATCAAAGGAAGTATGTGGATAATCTGCTCCTGTTTTTTTGCTGGAATATATGGTAGCGCCCGTTTCTTTATGGATTTGCAGATGAGAACTTACAAAATCGGCATGGGGATGCGTTTCAAAAACCGCAACGATTTTTGCGTTGTTTTCTTCGGCAAGCGTATAGTATTGTATAGGATCGCGCTCAGGATCTACCAATGCCATCTTACCATCACTAATGATAGCGTAGGAGTAATGTGAAAGTGGCTTATATTCAAACTGTTTTATTTTCATAACACCTGTTTTAAAATTGTATTACAAAGATACGCAAGTCGGAAGTTGCTATCAGTAACATTGGTTACCTAGCTAGTAGAAATACAGTTTATTTTTTTCTGAAGAATAACAAACAGTTCATTTCCCTGCCGCTGTGGGATAGAGTTGTACGCAGTTTCCATAACCTTTATTTCAAAAAAAGGGGCAAACCGTTTTTTATATTCCGCTTGGCTTCCCCCAAAAGGCGGTCCATCTTCAGTTAAAGGGAAATTAAAAAGCAACCCGGTCAGTTTTCCTTTTGGCTTGAGTAGTTGATGCATTTTTAAGACATATTCGTTACGCAAAGAAGGATCGAGCGCACAGAAAAAAGTCTGTTCTATAATCAAGTCGAATGTTTCATCTAATCGAAAAAAATCGCTGTGAAGTAATTTTTCAGAAGGAAACGTAGGAACTCTTTTTTTAAAGTTTTGTAAAGCAGTTTCTGAAATATCTATTACATACACTTCGGTAAAACCATTATTATGAAGGTATTCTGCTTCGTACGAATTGCCACCACCAGGAATCAAGATTTTCAGCTTTTTATTGGTCAGTTGATCAAAATAAGCTTTCAAAGGAGTGGAAACATACCCGATATCCCACTTCGTGTTGTGGTCTTTATAGCGGTTGTCCCAATACGATTCATCTAACATATTCGAAAAATTTCAGCAGTTATGAAAACTCTTTAAATATAATATACAAAGCCATGACCAATACAAACCATCCGAAACTCTTTTTCAATTTTTTGCCATCTATAAATTTGTTGAGCCAAACGCCTACAAAAATACCAACAACTGCAATGGCGCTAAAAGATAGTAGAAACGTCCAGTCGATATCGATGTTTTCTGTATCGCCAATAAAACCGATTAATGAATTTACCGCAATAATGAACAATGAAGTTGCCACTGCTTTTTTCATAGGTAGTTTTGCCAATAAAACCAAAGCTGGAATGATAAGAAAACCGCCGCCTGCACCGACCATCCCTGTTAAAAGACCTATTAAAACACCTTCAATGATAAGTACGGGATAATTATATGTTTTGGGTGCTTCCGAGATAGTTTTTTTTCCATTATTTTTTATCATTGATATTGCCGCAATAAACATTATTAAGGCAAAAAATACCATGATGGCAATATCGTTGGTCACTAAAAAGCCATTGACGATAAAAAGCTTTTCGGGAATGGCATGCACTAAAAATTTTCGGGTAAGATAGACCGTAGTAAAAGCGGGAATGGCAAAAACAATGGCTGTTTTAAAATCTACTAATCCTTTAGGAATGTTTCTAAGTGTTCCCACCAATGCAGAAACCCCCACCACAAATAGTGAATAAGCTGTTGCTGTTACGGGATGCAAATAAAATAAATATACTAAAATTGGTACTGTAAGTATAGAACCGCCGCCGCCAATTAAACCCAAGACAATTCCGACTGCCAAAGCGCTTATAAATCCTAAAATATGTGATGGTTCCATTACAATAACATGATTTTAGGCAAAAATAGCCTATTGGTTGTAGTGCTAACGTATCTTATGTTACATACGAGAATCAAAGGGAATGTATTGTTATACTATTTCGTTTTAATTGTATTTTTTTCAAGGTCTCCAACTTTTTCAAAAGTCTTGATATCACTACTCTGGAGGTATTTAAATCATATGCGATTTCTTGGTGTGTAGTATGCAACGTAGTTTCGCCAGAAATTTTAGCTTTATCTTTTAAATATTTCAAGAGCCGTTCATCCATATTAAGAAATGCAATGGTATCTACCGTATGTAATAATTCTTGTAACCGGCTGTGGTAGCTTTGAAACACAAAATTACGCCATGACTTGTACGTGGCTGTCCATTCTTCCATTTTTTGAACGGGAACCATCAGGAGTTCGGTATCCAATTCTGCAATGGCTTTAATTTCGCTTTTAGTGTGGCCTAAACAGCAAGACATAGTCATGGCACAGGTATCGCCAGGCTCTAGAAAATAAAGTAATAGTTCATCACCATTTTCGTCAACCCGTAATACTTTAATAGCTCCGGAAAGTAAAAGCGGCATGGATTTTACATAATCCCCAATGTCAATTAGAACGTCTTCCTGAGAAACATTTCTACGTACTGCAGTTTTCTCGATTTCATTCACCAAATCCTTTTCAAAAACGGAACTGTAGGTTGTGTTTATTGATGAATTCATGAATGTGATCGATGGTTTTTATCTAAAAAAAGCTAAGATACAATCAATTATACACTTACTAATGATAGCGGTGTAATTTCAATGAAATTTCTTATGAAAAAAATAGGCTTAATTGAACAATGCCTTTAACTCTGTGGCATCTTTAGGGTCCATCTTTTTTGCTAAAACCAAGCTTAATTGTCTTCTACGCAAAGCAGCTTCGTATCGTTCTTTTTCCAGCTCAGTTTCTGGTTTTAAAGGAGGAATAGGCACCGGACTTCCCATTTCATCTACAGCAACAAATGTATAAATCGCTTCGTTTGCTTTACTGCGCATCCCACTTTCACGATCTTCAATCCAAACATCCATAAATACCTCCATCGAACTTTTAAAGGCCCGAGATACTTTAGCTTCAACAGTTACAACACTGCCCAATGGAATCATTTTATTAAAAGCTACGTGATTAACCGAAGCCGTTACTACTACACGACGACTATGTCTACGGGCAGCAATACCAGCAGCTCTATCCATTCTGGCTAACAATTCGCCTCCAAACATGTTGCCAATAGGGTTGGTCTCACTTGGGAGTACTAAGTCTGTAATAATGGTTCTTGATTCTAAAGATGTTCTAGGTTCCATTGCGAAAAATAAAGTTTTTGCAAAGGTACGTCTGTTTTTAAAGAAATGGAATAAAGAAAGAGGTTATTATCTACTTTGTAAGATCCTTTACTAGCAACCAAGCCGCTTTGTTTTCATTGCGTTTGATGTTGCGAAGTTCTTGAAGCGCTTCTCTTCTATCCTCAAAACTACTATAAACTACTTGGTGCAGACCATATCTATTGGCACCAATCAATTTTGCAGTGTAGCCTTTTTCTAAAAGTTGTACTATTTTTTTCTTGGCATTTTCTTCCATACGGAACGCTCCTGCAATAATGTGATATTTGCCTGTTTGCTTAGGTACGGTAATTTTTAAAGCCGGCAGTGGATTTTCAATAACAAACGTAGCTTCTTGTATTTGATTTTCAATACGGCTATCGGCAGCTTGTTTTGCGGCAAAATTATGTTTTTGCACTTGACTTTCGTACAACTTCATTCCGCCAAAACCACCTAAAGTAAGCGCTATAAATCCTACAGCTGCATATTTTAAATACGGTCTAGCACTGCGGCGTTTTGGTGTAAAGTGGATAGGTGCTTTTTCTTCGAGAGCTTCAACCGTTTCTTTATACGCTTCACGGTTTACTGTTGTTGAAACATACGCGCTTAACCCAAACGAAGCCGTGCTAAAGTTCTCTGTTTCTGAAGGAATAAACTGTACTGATTTTTCAGCATTTAATGCAAATTCGCCTAAGTTTTTCAGCAAAACTGTTTCTCCTTCTGTAAGTTGAAGTGAAATTTTTCCTGTGAAATTACGTATTTGTTGAACTGCTGTTTCATAACTACAGTTTTCTACCGAAGCCACATAATTTGCCAACAATCCGTCGTTGGTTTGCAACTGTCTATTAAATGAAAGTGATTTTCCCGGAGGATAAAAAGTGTTCGTTTCTGCATCAATTCTAGCAGAGCGATATTGTGTTAAAAACGCGCCAAATCCAGGAACGATAACACACTCATATCGATAGAGTAAGTCTTTTATGTAGGTGGCTAGTTGCATATTAACAAACATAGATTATTTTTTCATGTAATTCAATTACTCACCTTAAAATTTATCAACAACTTAAAAAATTGTATTTTTAACTACTCCCCGATTGCATATGTATCTTCATGTTATCCGAAAAAGAATTACGCTACACCCTTGCTTTGCAACGCACTCCTAATTTGGGGGACACCTCAGCTAAAAAATTATTACGTACCGTTGGTTCTGCAGAAGCTATTTTTAGAGAGAAAAAGCAAAACCTTTTAAAAATAGATGGAATTGGCGCTTTTAAGCTGAAAAATTTAAATGAAAACCAACAACTCGCCGAAGCAGACGCCGAACTTCGTTTTATTGAAGAGGAAAACATTCAATACAGTTATTTTCTTGACAAAACCTACCCCGAACGCTTAAAACATTGTTTGGACGGCCCCATTCTGTTCTTCCATAGTGGAAACATCGATTTGAAGAATAAAAAAATCATCAGCATCGTTGGTACCCGAAAAGTAACCACCTACGGAAAAGTTTTCTGTCAAAACTTAATTGAAGAAGTAGCACCACTCAACCCGGTAATTGTTTCTGGATTTGCCTATGGCGTTGATATCACAGCACATAAAACTGCCATGGAAAATGGATTGCAAACTATTGCATGCCTAGCTCACGGACTCAACCAAATCTATCCAAAAGTGCATAAAAAATACGTAGCAAAAATGGAAGAAAATGGCGGCTTTATCACCGAGTTTTGGAGTGGTGACCCTTTTGATAGAAACAATTTCTTAAAACGAAACCGAATCATCGCTGGCTTATCGGAAGCCACAATTGTTATCGAATCTGCTGAAAAAGGAGGTAGTTTAGTAACCGCTGATATTGCAAACTCGTATAACCGGGAAGTTTTTGCTGTTCCCGGCCGAAGCACCGATAAACAAAGTCAAGGGTGCAACAATTTGATAAAAACCCAGCAAGCACATTTATTAAACAGTGCCGCAGACCTCATCTATCACTTAGGTTGGGAGTTGGATAAAAAAGACAAAAAACCACAACAAACCCAGCTTTTTGTCGAATTGACCGAGGAAGAGAAAAAAGTCTATCGTTTTTTAAAGGAAAAAGACAAGGAGTTATTAGATATCATTGCCTTGGAATGCCAAATTCCTACCTTTAAAGCTGCCACCATCCTATTGAATATGGAGTTAAAAGGCGTCGTACGGCCGTTGCCGGGAAAGTTGTTTCAGTTAATTTAGTATCCTACTTTTTTTCGAACGCGTTTTAATACATCATCAGCTACTTTACTTGCTTTTTCAGCTCCTATTTTTAAAGCTTCATCTATTTCATCAAGGTTGTTGATGTAGTGATTGTACTTAGTGCGTTCTTCAGAAAAGGTTTCGGTTATTAGTTCAAAAAGTGCTTGTTTGGCATGACCGTAACCAAAACCACCGTTTTCGTACTTAGCACGCATGTCAGTAACCTGTTCTTTAGACCCTAATAACTTGTATAGCGCAAATACATTACAGGTATCTGGGTTTTTCGGTTCTTCCAAAGGTGTACTATCGGTATCAATGCCCATAATTTGTTTCCGAAGTTTTTTGTCCGGTAAAAAGATATTGATGAAGTTATTGTTAGATTTACTCATCTTCCCCCCATCGGTACCAGGGATAAGCTTTGTGTTTTCTTGTATTTTACCTTCAGGCATCACAAAAGTATCACCCATTTTAGCGTGGAAACGAGAAGCGACATCGCGCGTCATTTCAATATGTTGCAACTGGTCTTTCCCAACGGGGACAATTTCGGCATCGTATAGCAAAATATCGGCCGCCATTAGCATCGGGTAGGTAAACAACCCAGCGTTTACATCTTCTAGCCGGTCCGACTTGTCTTTAAAAGAATGTGCTAACGTTAACCGCTGATATGGAAAAAAACAGCTTAAATACCAAGAAAGCTCTGCTGTTTGAGGTACATCGCTTTGGCGATAAAAAACCACGCGGTTTATGTCCAGCCCAAATGCTAACCAAGTCGCTGCAACACTGTAGGTGTTGTTGCGTAGCGTTTCGGCATCTTTAATTTGCGTTAACGAGTGCATATCGGCAATAAACAAAAAGGACTCATTATTAGGATCGTTCGCCATGTCAATAGCGGGCTTGATAGCGCCTAAAATGTTACCTAAATGTGGTGTTCCGGTGCTTTGTATTCCTGTAAGTATTCTGGACATAATTATTTCCGTGTTTCGACTTCCTTTATGCTGAGCTATCGAAGACCTCAATATAAACTTCAGCGGAAATCTTTTTAATTAACAAACAATTTTCAGCAAAGGTACTTTTTTTACTCTTTTGATACGCCTCAAATTACTACTTTTGAATTGGAATGAAAATACTGAAAGCTTTCTTCATCTTTTTATACCGTATCTGGTTTTATGTACTGGTTACCGTACCCATTCTTGCATTGTTTCCTATTTTAGTGATAAGTATTCTTCGTGAAAAATGGTATCCGTTCTTTTTTGCTCTGGCACGACTGTGGTCGACTATTATTTTATTTGGGATGGGTTTTATACCTAAAATAAAAAGGGAAACCCACTATAAAAAAGGGCAAAGCTATATGTTTGTGGCCAACCATACCTCAATGGCAGACATTATGCTAATGCTCTACGTAACTCGAAATCCTTTTGTATTTGTAGGCAAAAAAGAACTGGTTAAAATTCCCATTTTTGGGTTTTTCTATAAACGTACCTGTATTCTGGTGGACCGCAATAATCCTAAAAGCCGATTGGAGGCTTTTAGAAGGGCGCAAAATAAATTAAAACAAGGATTAAGTGTCTGTATTTTTCCTGAAGGGCGCGTGCCAGATGATCTTACTTTAGTTTTAGATATATTTAAAGATGGTGCGTTTAGACTAGCAATTGAACATCAAATACCTATTGCACCCATGACATTTCATGATAACAAAAAACGATTTTCGTATGCTTTTTTCTCTACCAGTCCTGGTGTAATGCGAGTTAAGGTTCACGAAACAATACCTACCAAAATTTTAGGCAAAGAAGACAAGCGTTTGCTTAACAATACTACCAGAAAAATTATTTTACAAGAACTTACAAATCCTACCCTATAAAAAAACCGCTCTATGGCGAAGAGCGGTTTTTCTTTAATTATGTTTGGCATCACCCAAACGTAACCAACTAAAAAACTAACCTAAAATTTAAAACTCAATCCGCTGTACAGACCAATATAATAGGGTTTAAACCCTACCGACGAGTCTTTGTATGGATTAAGTTGATACTTAAACATAGGTTCAACATTAAACTTTAATCTTTTACTAATTTTATAATCGAAACCAACGCCTACATTCGTAGTAAAACTTAACGAATTAAGGTTATTGGCCTCTCCCAGTACACTTCTAAAACCACCATCTTCAACCGAAATTTCATTGTTTCCTAAAAAGAGTGTGCTTAAACCACCTATCATATTAACACCAAACCGATTGTTAAGTATAGCATATTTTAGTTCGAGTGGTACTTCGTAATAACTAATATCTTGAATTATTTGAGCATTTCCGCCAGTAGATTTAGGGGTTATTGAGCCAAAACCATTTTCGGCTGTAACCGCTTGCAATCTTCCTTTATCAGCAGCGATAATTATATTTTCACCGTTATTATAGTTTATCGTTCTTAAACCAAAAGCTACTGGACCTGTGCCAATTTCAACACCTCCTGTTGCATAACCGAGGTTTACATTGTTTACCCCCGAACGCACACTTAACCGATCTGTAATATTATACGCCACTTGTACCCCATAACTAATATTAACATCACTACTTTGTGAGTTGTCTGCAAACATAGGGTCTATAGAAGAACCCCCATTAAGTGAACTGTAATAAACCGGCGCTACATTAGGTGCAACATCCCATCTATTTTGTGGTTTCTTAGTTTTGGCAACTGCCTCTTTTTCTTTTTGTATTGCATCAATCTCGTCGAAAATAGATTTTTTTTCTGTTTCTTTTATACCCTCATCTTCTTTTTTAACAATAGCTGTTTCAGTGTTATTTTTTTCGGAAATAGCTTTTTCCGTATTGATTAGACCCTTATTTTTTTCTAATTGTTTTTCTGTTGCGTTTGAATTGTTTTCTTCAGAAGCGATGGCGGTATCACTATTGTTTTTTGAAACCTCTTTTGAATTGATTTTATCAGTTTCTGAAGCAATTGCAGAACGTTCCTTAATTACATCATCTTGTTTTTCAGAAATAGTCGTGTTTTCTTGATTTTTTATTTCTTCTTCGGAAGTAGTCTCTACAGCAACAGAAGACGTATTGGTTTTTTTGTTGTTTAAGCTATTATTTGAAGTCTCGGTTGTACCAGAAACGTGTTTTTGGCGCAGGTTTTCGTCGGTTGTTTCTATCGATTTTTCAACTGTTTCGGAAGCAACTTGCGTTTCATTATAAATACGTTCTTCCCCTTTTGTTTTAGAATTAGTAGGTACAGGAGCTGTTGTTTCTTCAGTAACTACATCTGTATTATTTTCTTCGGTATTAAAAACGGAGTTACCAATAGTAAATAACAATGCTAATAAAGCAGCAACGCCACCCAGTTTCCACCATAATGGGATTACGTTACGCTCTTTTTTCTTCGCTTGTAATTCTGCCTGGATATTTTCCCAAACGTGAGGTGGTGGAGTCGTTTCGTGATTCTTGAAACGCTCCTTAAAAAGCTCGTCGATGTGCTTTTTGTTTTTCATGAGGGGTAATTGTACTTTATATACGTTATTTTAAGGTTTGTAGTTGTCTATTTTTGTTTTTAATATGCCTCTTGCTCTTGCCAGATTAGATTTAGACGTACCATCGCTGATTCCTAACATTTTAGCTATCTCTTTATGCGAATAATCATCCATCACATAGAGAGTGAATACTAATCGATAGCGATCTGGTAACTCTTGAATAATTTTCAATAAAAAATCCAAGGGTATTGTTTCAGTAGCTACTGTTACATCGTCTTCCTGTTCAATTTGAGCTTCATCTTCAATATTGTAAACGCGTTGTTTACGATATTTTTGAAGCACCGTATTTACTGTTATCCGTTTAATCCAACCTTCAAAAGAGCCTTTTCCTTTATATTGCTCTATTTTTTTAAAAATGGTAAGAAACGCATCTTGTAAATTATCTTCGGCTTCGGTTTTATTGGGTGAATACCGCAAACAAATGGAAAATAAGATACCGGAGTATCGTTTGTATAACGCTCCTTGTGCCTTACTGTCCTGCTTCTTACATTTTAGTATGAGCTCGTCTAAAGTCAAATTGAGGTACCGTGGTTATTGATGGTTACTACTTATTTACAGTGCAAACGATACTAATAATCAAGGCCCTACATACTGTAGATACCTTAATTTACAAAAGGTTGCGTGCAGAATACGGTTTTTATGGCTAGCTTAAGAGTTTCAATCTCTTTATTATTTTAATCTGGCACTTTATTACTAAAAAAGTTATTAGGTTATTGAAACTGAGGTGTTAAAATGTCCATGTTACATAACCTAATAACTCAATAGCTATTTGCAAATTCAATAGTGTTTAAAAATCTTATAGCACCTATTCTTTTAAGGCTTTTATAGCATCTTTTATTTTGGTTTCTAATTCTTCCATTAGTTCTGGGTTGTCTAAAAGTAATGTTTTAACAGCGTCACGACCTTGCCCTAATTTTGTTTCGTCATAGCTGTACCAAGAACCACTTTTTTTGATGATTTCAAAATCAACACCTAAATCAACAACTTCCCCAACTTTTGAAATTCCTTTCCCGTACATAATATCAAACTCAGCGGTTTTAAAAGGAGGAGCCACTTTGTTTTTCACCACTTTTACACGCGTTTTATTTCCTTGTACGTCACTGTTAGAGTCTTTAATTTGCGTAGAACGGCGAATATCTAACCGAACGGAGCAATAGAATTTAAGGGCATTACCACCGGTTGTCGTTTCTGGATTCCCAAACATCACACCAATTTTTTCACGTAATTGGTTAATAAAGATAACCGTACATTGGGTTTTGCTTATAGACCCCGTTAATTTACGTAGTGCTTGTGACATTAAACGAGCGTGAAGTCCCATTTTACTGTCCCCCATTTCACCTTCAATTTCACTTTTGGGTGTCAATGCGGCTACAGAATCGATTACAATAAGATCGATTGCGCCACTTCGTATTAAGTTATCGGTAACTTCCAAAGCTTGCTCGCCATTATCAGGTTGTGAAATAATTAAATTTTCGATGTCAACACCTAAATTTTCAGCATAATACCGATCAAAAGCGTGTTCTGCATCGATAAAAGCTGCAATTCCACCTTTTCGCTGTGCCTCGGCGATAGCGTGTAAGGTTAGAGTAGTTTTACCCGAAGATTCTGGGCCGTAGATTTCAACTACACGTCCTCGTGGATATCCGCCAACACCTAATGCTACATCGAGACCTAACGATCCCGTTGGGATTACATCTACTTCTTGTACTGCGGCATCTCCCATTTTCATAACCGTACCTTTTCCGTACGTTTTATCCATTTTATCTAATGTAAGCTTTAATGCTTTTAATTTCGCTTCTTTTTCTTTGCTCATAGTGTGTATTTTAGCTGTAAATAAGTCAGTAGGCTAAGGTACTATTTCTTTGCTTTTACCACAAAAGTAAAAACCGAGAAACCGTATTTTTTGTTAACAGGGTTGAAATAAGGAGTTTTATAAAAAACCTACAGTATTTAAGCAGATTCTCTTTTGTGAAAATTAATCAATATTTCACAAACTTTTGAGTAGTTGTAGTTCCTATTTCATCTTTGATATTGATAAAATACATCCCAGAGGATAGACCAGAAACATCAATTGAAGTTTTATTCTCAAATTGAATGTTTTTTGAAACCACCGCTTTTCCTTGAATGGTGTAAATACTTAGGTTTAATTGTGAAGTTTCAAAATTTGTGTTTTTCAAAATCAGTTTGTCTTTTACCGGGTTTGGATATATGGAAACTGAAGGCTTGTTAAAGTTTTCTACAGATAAAGGCTCTAAACAATCAACTAATGTAAAACCAAAGTCTCTTGTAGCATCATAAATTTCAACAATCTCAGTGGTTTCACAGTTTCCTTCGCCAAAATCGGCGTGGAATCTTTGAAATGTAAAAGTTTGTCCTTCAGCAATCTTTTCAAGTATGACATATAAGTCTTGTTCTATATCAATAAATTCTTGATTATTACATTCGCCTGAAATAAAAGTCAGATTTCCGCAAGGAATATAGAAATCACCTTGAAAGTCATCTCCATTAAAAATAACTTTTGAATTTATTTCACCACATATAACACTTTTAAACGCCCCATCTGTATCAAAACTTATTTCTATTTCTTCTGCTATATTGTAAGGTATTGTGTAAGGTACATCTTCATTAGATAGGCTTTGTAAAAACCAATGTCCATTATAAATATCAAAAATATATTCGTCTGTATCTATACTATGTGGCGTATTGTATAATTGAACCGCATCACCATTTGCATTGGTTAAGGTCAATATTTTATAGTCCCAATAGTTTTGCTCATCAACAATTTCGTATTCAAAAATATCCGTAACGGGGTCTTGAAAAAAGCTGATAAATAAATCTCTAAATTCGTTATTCTCTGTTTCATCACAAATTTCCAAAGCTGGTGAAAAATCAGTTATTTCAAAAGTGGATTGGTTTGGATTATAATCAAGAGCCATATTTAATATTCCCGCACAGCACATATCGGTAAACGAAGTAGTTCCGTCAAAAGTAGCCTGTATTTCTAGGTTGGGATTTTTCGGCGCTTCGGTAACATCATTATTAATCGTAATGCTTTTTGCATACCAAGTATGTTCAAAAAGTTCAGGATTTTGACAAAAAACTGATGTAGTAATCAATAAACAAAGGAAAGGAAGTACTTTTTTCATCATAAAAAAATTCAATTCGGTTCGTAAATGATGGGGAAGTCCTTACTAAAGTACAAAAAATCAAGAACATCACTCTTTTATTGCTAAAAACGAAGGGTTTACTTATTTTTGCCGCATTATTTTAACGTATTTTCTTTTCACTAAAAAAGTATAGCATGCAACTGTACAACACCTTAAGTGCAAAAGAGCGGGCCGATTTATTGGAACAAGCTGGAGAAGACCGCTTGACCCTCTCTTTTTATCAATATGCCAAAATTGGCAATCCAGAACTTTTCAGAAATCATTTATTTATTGCGTGGGACGAACTCAACGTTCTAGGTCGTATTTATGTAGCCCACGAAGGGATTAATGCCCAACTATCTGTGCCTGCTAAGAACTTCGGAAATTTTAAAGAGATTATCGATGGCATCTATTTTTTAAACGGCGTCCGTTTGAACATTGCTATTGAACACGATTTGAAGTCGTTCTTGAAGCTGAAAGTTAAAGTACGACCAAAAATTGTAGCGGACGGGTTAAACGACGAAACCTTTGATGTAACCAACAAAGGCGTTCACGTAGATGCAGAAAACTTCAACAAACTTATCGATGACCCCAACACGGTGTTGGTCGATATGCGAAACCATTACGAAAGTGAAATTGGTCATTTTAAGGGTGCCGTAACCCCCGATGTAGATACCTTTCGCGATTCGCTCGATATAATTGAGGCTGATTTAAAAGACCACAAAGAAGATAAAAACCTAGTAATGTATTGCACTGGTGGTATTCGTTGCGAAAAAGCTAGTGCCTACTACAAACACAAAGGATTTAAAAATGTGTTTCAACTAGAAGGTGGGATTATAGAATACGCCCGTCAAGTAGAAAACAAAGGCTTGGACAATAAATTTATTGGCAAAAACTTTGTGTTCGATCATCGTCGCGGCGAGCGAATTACCGAAGACGTAATCGCTAGTTGCCATCAATGTGGTAAGCCTTGCGACACCCATGTTAATTGCGCTAACGAAGCGTGCCATTTACTTTTTATCCAGTGTGAAGCGTGTTCCAATGCTATGGAAATCTGCTGTAGCACGGAGTGTAAGGAGATTATTCAACTTCCATATGAAGAGCAAAAAAAACTACGGAAAGGCATCCCGAATAGTAACAAAATCTTTAAAAAAGGGCGTTCAGAAAAACTAAAGTTTAAGAAGTAGGTTCTTCAATTATTGGTATCTTTACTTTTTAAGAGAATGTTTAATCTTCGTCTCGTTTTCTTTTGAAAATGAGCTATATATATACAATATGGGCTGTACAAGCTGTGCCACAGGCGCCAACGGACAGCCAAAGGGATGCAAAAACAATGGAACTTGCGGTACCGATGGCTGTAATAAATTAACGGTGTTCGATTGGCTTTCCAACATGTCACTTCCTGCCGATATGGAACCTTTTAAAGCTGTAGAAGTACGCTTTAAAAATGGACGGAAACACTTTTACCATAATAACGAAAACCTTACCCTAAGCATGGGCGATGTCGTTGCTACCGAGGCATCACCTGGTCATGACATTGGAATTGTAACACTTACTGGAGAATTGGTGCGTGTACAAATGAAGAAAAAAAATGAGCGTACAGATCTCGATGCGCTTCCAAAAATATACCGAAAAGCCTCTCAAAAAGATATTGATAAATGGCAAAGTTGCCGGGATAAAGAACCCAGTATTCAAAAGCAATCTCGTGAGATTGCTATTCGCTTAGGCTTAAAAATGAAAATTAGCGATATTGAATATCAAGGCGATGGCTCTAAAGCTATTTTTTATTACACTGCTGAAGAACGCGTAGATTTCAGACAATTAATTAAAGAATTTGCCCGTACATTCAATACGCGTATCGAAATGAAACAAGTTGGTTTCCGTCAAGAAGCAGCACGCTTAGGAGGAATTGGCTCCTGCGGACGCGAATTATGTTGTTCTACTTGGTTAACCGATTTTAGATCGGTAACCACCTCGGCAGCACGCTACCAACAATTGTCATTAAACCCTTTAAAGCTAGCCGGACAATGTGGCAAATTGAAATGCTGTCTTAATTATGAGTTAGACACCTATTTAGAAGCTTTAAAAGAATTTCCGAAGAGCGATGTAAAGTTACAGACCGAAAAAGGACCTGCTATATGTCAGAAAACAGACATTTTTAAAGGGCTTATGTGGTTTTCGTATGTAAAAGAAGGGATGAACTGGCTAGAACTTTCCGTAGCCAATGTTAATAAAATTATTGCACTGAATAAAAAAGGCACTAAAGTTGCAAGCCTTGAAGAGTATGTTGTTGAGGTTCAAAAATCGAAAGAAGAACTGTTTAGCAATGTCGTAGGGCAAGATAGTTTAACCCGTTTTGATCAACCAAAAGGGAAAAAACGCAATAAACGTCGTAAAAGCCGCAACAAAAACAGAAAGCAAAGTAAAAATAGAAATTCAAAAAAGAATGCGTAATCTTTTTTTAGTTGCAATAGCAGGTTTACTGGCCTCTTGCAACACTGATGCTGTTATGAGCGACACCCATTCGCTGCCTAATTATTGGAATAAAAACGATACCATTGCGTTTTCCATTCCGCAGTTGGATTCGTTAAAACAATACAATGTGTTTTTACACCTTCGGAATACAAATAACTATCGTTTCAACAACTTGTATTTAATTGTATCCATGGAGTTTCCACACGGAAAAACCATTCAAGACACACTTGAGTACAGAATGGCAGAACCTAACGGACAGTGGTTAGGGGAAGGCATTGGCAGTTTAAAAGAAAGTAAATTATGGTTTAAAGAAGATGTTTCCTTCCCCGAAGAAGGCATCTATAAGCTCCGCATTATGCAAGCTGTACGCAATAACGGCGAAGTAGAGGGCGTTACAAAATTAGAAGGCATTACAGATGTAGGTTTCAGTATAGAAGAAGCATCGCAACAACAATAATATGGCAAAAAAACAAGCTAAAAAATCGACTACAAAAAAGTCGAAAAAACAACAAGACGATACCGGAAGGCACATTAAAACTTTTTGGAAAATATTTGGTATCGGTATAGGAATAGTGATTTTGATTTTCCTTTTCGCTTCGTGGGGTTTCTTTGGTAGCTGTCTCTTATACACATCTGACGCTGCCGACGACTCCTTACGTGTAG
>CAJXPE010000044.1 GCA_913057965.1 uncultured Marixanthomonas sp.
GAGATGTAGAGAGGTCTCGTGGGCTCGGAGATGTGTATAAGAGACAGCTTTTTTACTTTTCACCTTAAGATTACGCACCCAAAACAACCATAAAAGAAAAACCATCCCGTAAATTATAGCCGGAAAAATTATCTGATGTAGAAAGTCACTATATTCAGGATAATGGTACAAAGCAATGGTAAGAATAGCAATACGCAATATATTTACTGCATAAATAAGAGCGATTCCTGCAAAAATAAATAATACCGTTTTTTTAACTTTTTGAGCAAAAGAGATAATAAAAGCCATAAATAATATGATAATGCTTATTGCATTACAGCCTTCAACAACTTGAGCTAAAAAAGTATCATTAATGTATAGCCCCATATATGGCCCCTGTAGATCTGGTTTTACGGTTCCGTTATACCCAAAAGCTTGTATTACTGCATTGCTTTGTTTTGCTACTAAATTGGTAAAAAAATCAGGGTAATATGTCTCACTTACACCGTACTTTAAATATAGAGAGTATAAAAAAATTAAAAATAAATACGATCCTAAAAACAATAAGATAAACTGAACAACAGCGCTATATTTTACAAATAGGTTTTTCAATAAAAAAATAAATTTTAACAAAAATACAGCATTTGTAGTTGGCGTTTGTCTCGGTTTTAAAATACTTTTACTTGAAAATAAACGACTATGCCTTTTGATGCTTTAAAACCTAAAGTAAACACAATTTTAGCAAATGACAAAGAATCCGTTAACCAACGCCTTACGGAAGTTTGTGAATTATTACAAACTACATTGGGCTATTATGATTGGGTTGGTTTTTACTTTGCCAATCATGAAGACAAAACGTTACATCTAAAAGCATTCGCTGGCGAACCTACCGATCACGTAGTAATTCCCTTCGGAAAAGGTATTTGCGGGCAAGTAGCAGAATCGAATTCCAATTTTGTAGTTGCCGATGTAAAAGCGCAAAATAATTACATCGCGTGTAATATGTATGTAAAGGCTGAAATTGTAGTCCCATTGTTTAAAGAAGGTCAAAACATTGGACAAATAGATATAGACTCACACACAGAAGATCCTTTCTCATCGGAAGACGAGCGGTTTTTAGAATGGGTGAACCAACAGGTTGCCGAAATACTGTAATTGCTGGATGCTGGCCTTCGATACTTCCCTCCTGTCGTCGGTACACTCAGGCACCGAAAACTAAAAATTATATGCTCGACGCTTAAAATGAAAAACTTTTGGGATTTGTTTTTTTAAACGCTTACATTCCAGTTCGAATCGCTTCTACAGGATCTAATTTTGAAGCTGAAATAGCCGGAAGTATTCCTGAAATGAGCCCAATCACTGCTGAAATTGCTGTTCCTATAAACATATTCCAAGGCGAAAGCACGAACTCAAAATCGCCTGTGAATTGAGAAGCCAAGATGGAAACCAAAAAGACCAAAAATAATCCTATCAATCCACCGATAATAGCTAAAATTACCGCTTCAAACAAAAATTGAAGTAAGATAAACCGGTTTTTGGCACCCAATGATTTTTGAATTCCTATCAAGTTGGTTCGTTCTTTTACACTTACAAACATAATATTGGCAATACCAAAACCGCCAACTAATAGTGAGAACCCACTAATAACCAAACCAATTAAATTCATTTGTCCGGTTATATTATCGATCATATCGGCAAATCCCTGTAACTGATTTACAAAGAAGGTACTTACATCATCAGGTCTCAAGCCTCTTTTTAAACGTAATTTTTGTTCTAGAATAGCAATAAACTCTTCATTATCGATGCCTTTTTTTGGCTTAATAACAATTTGAGGAAACGTATTTTTATTGTTATCACCATACATACGTCGCACAATATTTACAGGCATCCAGATCGAAGTATCTTTTGAGCCGCCAAACAATCCTGCCCCCTCTTTTTCAAGCACCCCAATTACCGTAAATTTTCGACCATAAATACGTACCTGTTTACCTATGGCACGCTCACTTCCATTAAATAGTTTTTGTGCTATTTCATATCCTACAACCAAAACTGGGGAGCCGCTGTTTGATTCAGATCCATTAAAAAATCGTCCCGTATCTAGCTGTAACGCTTCAATATAGTAATAACTTTCAGTCACCGCCCCAATAGGAACATCACTTATTTGGTTATCACCATATTTTATGTTTTCGTTTGGCACATTTAAAGTGTACGTTGCATAATCGAGATTTGGAACATTACTTTCTATATATTGATATTCTTCAAAAGATACCATAGGGAATTGCTCACGCTTCCAACGGGGAACATCGGTTGGACCAAAAGAAAAGTGAGAAAGGATAATCGTACTTTTATCTAATGAACTAATATTTCCTTCAATTTCTTTTTTCAAAGAATCTACTGCAGCTAAGACTGCAATAATTGAAAAAATACCAATAGTAACGCCTACTAATGATAAAAAAGTTCGCAGTTTATTATTTCGTAATGCATTGACGGCAAAAGCAAAACTTTCTTTTAAAACACGTAAGTAAACCAGCATTCTTTTTTCAGAAATTAGTTAGTAAAAAGGATATAAACACCCCTATTTAGTACTAGAGATCGCTCCAATACTTTTAAAAATACAAGGTATCAAAATAATTCAAAAAAATATTCAATAACATAGGACGGTTTCTATGTCATATTGTTACAATTTTATATGTAATTATGTACTTTTGCCCCTTAAATTTCAATCCATGGGCGACACAAAAAAAATCACTTCTGCATTAATTTCAGTTTTTCATAAAGATGGGCTGGCTCCTATTGTTAAAGAACTAGACAAACTGGGAGTTACTATCTATTCTACCGGAGGAACACAAAAATTTATTAACGATTTGGGAATAGAAGTTATTCCTGTTGAAGAAGTGACCGATTACCCTTCTATTTTAGGGGGTCGTGTTAAAACATTACACCCGAAAGTTTTTGGCGGTATTTTAAACCGTCAAGATAACGATGGTGATGTAGCCGAAATGAAAGAATACAACATCCCACAGTTAGATTTAGTGATTGTAGATTTATATCCTTTTGAAAAAACAGTCGCTTCTGGTGCTTCGGAACAAGACATTATTGAAAAAATTGACATCGGCGGAATTTCATTAATTCGTGCAGCCGCTAAAAATTTTAAGGATACGCTTTGTGTTTCTTCTATGGAAGATTACGAAGAAGTATTGCATATTATTTCAGAAAATGAAGGCTCCATTTCAGTAAACGATCGAAAAAAATTCGCTGCGAAAGCGTTTAATATTTCATCGCATTACGACTCAGCAATTTTTAATTATTTCAAGGCTGAAACTGAAATGCCCACACTAAAAATTAGCGAAGCAAAAGGGAAAGAACTTCGCTATGGCGAAAACCCGCACCAGAAAGGTTTTTTCTTTGGTGATTTTGATGCGATGTTCGACAAATTACACGGTAAAGAATTAAGCTACAACAACCTGCTCGATGTAGATGCCGCAGTAAACTTAATGGCTGAATTTACAAACGACGCTCCAACGTTCGCTGTGTTAAAACACAACAACGCCTGCGGAATTGCCCAGCGAGACACCGTCAAACAAGCTTATGTAGATGCATTGGCCGGCGATCCTGTTTCGGCATTTGGCGGAATTTTAATCAGTAATTCTGAAATTGACGAAGCCACTGCTGAAGAAATTCACAAATTATTCTGCGAAGTAGTTATCGCCCCTTCCTTTTCAGAAAAAGCATTAGAAATTCTGAAAGGCAAAAAGAATCGAATTTTATTAATTCAGAAAGAAACAAAACTGCCTACAACGCAAGTTAGGACTAGCTTAAACGGCTATTTGGTTCAAGATAAAGACTACAAAACAGATAACAAAGAAGAATTAACGTACAAAACCAACAATAAACCAACCGATAGCGAGTTAGAAGACTTGATGTTTGCTTCAAAAATATGTAAACACACTAAGAGCAATACAATTGTTTTAGCTAAAAACAAGCAGTTGTGTGCGAGCGGAACCGGACAAACGTCCCGTGTAGATGCGTTACGACAAGCTATTGAAAAAGCCAATAACTTTAAATTTAATTTAGATGGGGCTGTAATGGCCAGTGACGCTTTTTTCCCGTTTCCGGACTGTGTAGAAATAGCAGACAACGCTGGAATATCAGCAGTAATTCAACCGGGAGGCTCCATAAAAGATGAGCTTAGCATTGATTATTGCAATGAAAATGAAATGTCCATGGTATTTACCGGTACACGTCATTTTAAACACTAAAAATGTTACATTTGTGAATAGCAGTAGCTTATCACGTATAATTTCAATACCACCAAAATAAAATATGGGATTTTTTGATTTCTTAACGGAAGAAATAGCCATCGATTTAGGGACCGCAAACACCCTGATCATTCACAACGACAAGGTTGTTGTAGATGCGCCTTCCATTGTTGCACGCGACCGTTCCACCGGGAAAATTATTGCCGTTGGGCGCGAAGCCAGTATGATGCAAGGTAAAACGCACGAAAACATTAAAACAATTCGCCCGCTTAAGGACGGTGTTATTGCCGATTTTGATGCCAGTGAAAAAATGATCAATATGTTCATTAAGGATATTCCGGCATTAAAGAAAAAATGGCTTACGCCTTCGCTACGGATGGTTATTTGTATTCCCAGCGGAATTACCGAAGTGGAAATGCGTGCAGTAAAAGAAAGTGCTGAGCGTGTAAACGGAAAAGAAGTATATCTTATTCACGAACCTATGGCGGCAGCGATTGGTATTGGGGTAGATATTATGCAACCTAAAGGAAATATGGTAGTTGATATAGGAGGTGGTACAACTGAAATTGCCGTAATAGCTTTAGGTGGAATTGTTTGTGACAAGTCCATAAAAATTGCAGGTGATGTATTTACCAACGATATTATCTATTACATGCGAACTCAACACAACCTATATGTGGGAGAACGCACTGCTGAAAAAATTAAAATCCAAATAGGTGCTGCAACCGAAGACTTGGAATTGCCACCAGAAGAAATGTCGGTTCAAGGACGTGACTTGCTTACTGGGAAACCAAAACAAGTCCAGACATCGTTTAGAGAAATAGCAAAAGCATTAGATAAATCCATTTTACGTATTGAAGATGCTGTAATGGAAACTTTATCGCAAACACCTCCTGAATTAGCTGCCGATATATATAATACGGGTATCTATTTAGCCGGTGGTGGCTCTATGTTACGAGGTCTTGACAAGCGGTTGTCTCAAAAAACAGATCTTCCTGTTTACATTGCTGAAGACCCATTGAGAGCTGTGGTTCGAGGTACTGGTATTTGCTTAAAAAACCTAAACAAATACAAAAGTGTATTGATAAAATAGGAATTAATTAGTCATGCAACAGATTATCTTTTTCTTTATACGGAATAAAAATTTCCTGTTGTTTGGTCTTTTGTTCCTTATTTCAGTTTATTTCACGGTACAAACACACACCTATCATAACGGGAAATACGTGAGTTCAGCAAACTTTTTAAGCGGAAATGTTTTTAGTGCCAAAAGCAATGTTACCGGCTACTTTGGACTTGAAGATGAAAATAAACGCTTAACGGAAGAGAACATCCTTCTTAGAACTGAATTGGAAAATTTAAAAAGTATCGCTAATCCTTCAACCTTGGATAGCACGATGCTTCCATCGGGATATATTTTTAGAAGTGCTCGTATTATTAACAATACGTATTCAAAATCTAAGAACTACTTAACGTTAAAAAAAGGGAAGAAGGACAGCGTCAAAATTGATATGGGTGTCATTTCTTCCAAAGGAATTATAGGGATTGTAAATGCTACTTCAGAAAACTTTTCAACGGTACAATCTATTTTAAATACAAATAGTCAGATAAATGCCCGATTAAAAAAATCGAATCATTTTGGCACACTGGTTTGGAACACTAAAAACCCGAATAGAGTTCAACTAATCGATATACCTAGATTAGCTCCTGTTGCAGTTGGTGACACTATTATTACCGGCGGAAAATCTACTATTTTTCCTGAAGGAATTTTAATTGGAACTGTTGAAGAGTTTAATCTTGAAGGAGACGCTAACTATTACGACCTTCAAATTAAATTATTTAATGACATGACGAGCTTAAAGCACGTCTATCTTATTGAGAATACAAACAAAGAAGAAATATTGCAACTGGAAAATGAGGTAGAAAATGCAGAATAATGCGATTTTAATAAATACATTGCGATTTATATTGCTTGTTTTTTTACAAGTACTACTTCTAAATCACATTAATTTTTTAGGGTATGTAAACCCGTATATTTATATACTTTTTATAGTGTTGTTCCCATTAAGCGGGAATAAAGGCTTACTCATTTTTTTAAGTTTCCTACTGGGTTTTTCAATCGATATATTTGGAGACTCTGGAGGAGTTCATGCCGCTGCCTCAGTCTTTATAGCATACATACGGCCGTGGATTCTTAAATTTTCTTTTGGTATAAGCTATGAGCATAATAACATAAGGCTGTATAAAACATCGCTAGCTCAACAGTTTACATATATAGTAGCGATGGTTTTTTTACACCATATTATCCTATTTACCCTCGAAATTTTTAACCTTTCGCACATACTTTTAATCCTAAAATCCACGTTATTTTCAGGAATATTTAGTATTATACTATTAATGAGTATTTTGATCTTATTTAGCCGAAAAAACTAACAGCCAACTATAATCGTAATTTTTCAAAATAAAACCTAAAATAAGCTTATCCCTAGATGCGTAAAATATTATTACTTGTCGTTGTATTGGTTACCGGAGTAGTTTTTGCCGGACGCTTGTTTTATTTACAAGTGTACGACACCTCATTTCAAGAATTATCACAAAACAATGCCGTGAAAATCTTATACGATTACCCCCAACGTGGGTATATATTTGATCGTAAAGGCGATTTATTAGTTTCTAACCAACCCTCTTATGATGTTATGGTCATCCCAAGAGAAGTTAAACCATTAGACACTACTGAGTTTTGTAAATTATTAAAAATAACGGAAGGACGGTTTGATACTATATTAAACAAAGCGCGTATCTATTCTCCAAGATTACCTTCAGTAGTTATTCCGCAGTTAACAAAAGCTGAATATGCTTTTCTTTCTGAAAAAATGTATAAATATGAAGGGTTTTATATCCAGAAACGTTCCTTGCGGGATTATCAAGTAAAGCATTCGGCAAACGTGTTAGGCTACATTGCCGAAGTTAACAAACGCATCATTAAAGAAAATCCGTATTACCAAATGGGAGAACTTATTGGTAAACAAGGAGTAGAACAACAATATGAAGAGATATTACGCGGTGTAAAAGGAGTAAAATACATTCAGAAAGATAGGTTTAATAGAGACATTGGTCCTTTTAACGAAGGTATTTTTGACACGCTTCCACAAAAAGGAAAAGACCTACAATTAACTATAGATTCTGAACTGCAAAAATACGGGGAGAAGTTAATGGTAAACAAACGGGGCGGAATTGTTGCTATCGAACCAAAAACGGGTGAGATTTTAAGTTTAGTAACAGCTCCCAACTATGATCCAGGCTTATTAGTAGGAAGAGAACGATCTGAAAACTTTACGAGACTTTGGTATGACACTATTGCAAAACCTCTTTTTGACCGCGGACTATCAGGTGAATATCCACCAGGATCTCCTTTTAAAACTTTAACTGCATTAATCGGGATGCAAGAAAAAGTTATAGACACAAAGGAAAGAATAGCGTGCCATGGTGGCTATCATTACGGTAGAGGGAAAAAATTAGCATGTCACCACCACCCTAGCCCTTTATCTATGGTAGGCGGTATTGCTAACTCTTGTAACGCCTATTTTTGCACAGTATATAGACGTACCATTGAAAAATACCCATCACCGCAAAAAGGAATGGATGCTTGGGAAAACCACTTAGAAAGTTTTGGTTTAGGACATTATTTAGGCTACGATCTACCCAGCGGACGACCCGGAAAAATACCTGATTCAAAAACCTACGACCGGATGTACCCTGAAAACAATTGGTATGCAACGGCTACAATTTCAAATGCCATTGGTCAAGGTGAAGTATTGATGACGCCAATACAAATGGCCAATTTTACAGCAACCATTGCCAATCGAGGTTGGTATTACACCCCTCACGTTATTAAGGGTATTGGAGAAGAAGATACCATACCAAAAGAATATACCAAAAAACATAAAACAACCATTGAACCGCAATATTTTGAACCAGTTGTTGAAGGTATGCACGAAGTGTATACAAGCGGTACAGCTTCTTATATACGAATTCCCGATATTGAAATATGTGGAAAAACTGGAACGGCAGAAAATTACATTCGTGTAGATGGAAAACGCATGCAATTAACCGACCACTCTATATTTGTTGCTTTTGCGCCTAAAGATGATCCTAAAATTGCCATCGCTGTTTTTGTTGAAAATGGATATTGGGGATCTCGCTGGGCAGGAAGAATTGCTGGATTAATGATAGAGAAATACATAAAAGGTGAGATCACTCGAAAAGATATGGAAGACTACGTATTAAATGGAAGTCTACAAGACGAATATGCTAAGCCATATAGCGGCGAACCTTTTAAAATAAACCGATAATGGCGGCAAGCAAAGGACTGGTAAAACTAGACTGGCTTACTATATTCTTTTACTTTGCATTGGTTGGCATTGGTTGGGTAAACATTTACTCAGCTTCTTTGGATGATAGTGCCACCACGTTTTGGGATTTTAATCAAATCTACACCAAGCAACTAATTTGGATATTACTAAGTGTTGTTCTTATCATTTTTATTCTAGCTATAGAAGCAAAATTTTATGAACGATTTTCCAGTGTCATATATTTAGTCTCATTACTCTCCTTATTGGGACTCTTTATTTTTGGTAAAACCATTTCTGGAGCCACTTCATGGTACTCTTTTGGAGGAATAAGTCTTCAACCAAGTGAATTTGCGAAAGCTGCTACAGCCCTAGCATTGTCTAAATATTTAACGGATATACAAACGGACATGAGTGAGTTCAAAGATCAGCTCAAGGCTTTTTTACTCATTGCATTACCTGCACTTATTATCATCCCTCAACCTGATCCAGGAAGCGCCTTAATCTATGCTGCCTTTGTTTTTCCTTTGTATAGGGAAGGGTTGCATTTTGTATATCTTTTACTAGGTTTTTTTGCAGCTGCTTTATTTATTTCAACCTTGGCCTTTGGTATTTTTTGGGTGATTTTAGCCGTTGTATTAATTGCCGGATTTTTATATTTCAGAAAACGGAAAAAACGCCCTAATCTCTTTAAATATATTGTAATTGTTATTGCTTGTATTGGCTTCTCTTTTTCGGTGAGCTATATATTCGAAAATGTTTTCGAACAACGACACCGTGATCGTTTTAATATTGTATTAGGTAAAGAAACCGATTCAAAAGGGATTGGCTACAATACAAACCAGAGTGAAATCGCCATAGGTAGTGGTAGATGGACCGGAAAAGGATGGACCGAAGGCACGCAAACCAAAGGGAAATTTGTCCCCGAACAACATACAGACTATATTTTTAGTACTGTTGGTGAAGAATGGGGCTTTCTGGGCAGTATGCTAGTTGTTTTACTATTTATCGCTTTAATTGTAAGGGTCTTGTTTTTAGCCGAGCGTCAAAAGAACCCATTTAGTCGAGTGTATGGATATAGCGTTGCCGCTATTCTGTTTTTCCACTTTTTTGTAAACGTAGGAATGGTCACTGGCTTATTCCCTACCGTAGGAATACCGCTCCCCTTTTTTAGTTATGGAGGCTCGGGACTATGGGGCTTTACTATTTTATTATTTATATTTATTAGACTTGATGGCGCAAATTCGTATTACGGAATTTAAGCTTTTCTGAAATAAGCCTACCGTTTTCTCCATTCTTTTGCATTCGAAGTGGATTCTAATATATTCTCTATTGAATCAGGTAGTTTGGGAAAAAAATCAATTCCTGTTTGTTCCTCTACTTCATCAATTGAAACAACATATTCATAATAAGATACGCTTGTCACTTGATTCGGAATTAGAAAAGCAATAGCGTTATGCTTTCCCTCTGAAATTTTTATAATAATCTTATAAAAAGAATCTGGCACAGAAACATCTTCATCGCCAATAGTTTTTAGTCCTTCTTTTAAAACACCACCGGTGACCACATAGATACTACTATATTTTTTTGCCCAATAACGGGTTTTCTGCTCCAAACGATTCCAAATTCCGGCGTTAAAATCATGATCCTGCGGACTTATATTACTAGTTAAAAAAGTTTCGTGATAGGCATTTTCTGAAAATTCCCGATCAGCAGCTGGGACAAGATGTCCTCTATCATATCCAGAATTTTTATAATTGCGCCAATCTGCCGAACCCGTTTTCACCTCTCTATCTTCTACAAAATAAGGACGTTTAAAATCGCTATTTACAATCTGGTCTTTTCTAAGTTCATACGCTATCCATTCTGCTTGTTCATGAGCTTCAGCATAAGAGAGCGTATAATATTTATGGGTAACCACATTATCATAAGTTGATTGAGGCAAATAATCAGTACTAAACTTAGAGTAGGTTTCAGAAGTTTCAGCAGACATATCAGGATAAGGTTCGTTTTCCTTATCAATATATTGTTCGGCATAATACAAGCCAACTGTGACCAAGAGGACCAGTAAAGGGTAGAGGAGCTTTCTATTCATACTTTCTAAAAGAATTTTAAGACAAAGATAGCTACGCTAATTAACAATTTTCTATTGTTTCAAATTATTAATCTGTCCTTTTAATTCTTCCATGGACTGTTGTAATTGTTTAAAAAGTATCGTTTCAGAAGGTTCATCCACACCAAAAGTAAGTTTACTGTTTACTTTCCATAATTCTTGTATATCTTTTACTTCAACATCTATTGGCAGATACTCTGTATTGAGAGAGATTAAACGAACTTTGTTAGGAGAATTTGCAATTTTCTGAAGTTTTTTAACCAACACCGAATCGTGCAGTACTACAATATAAATACGACTGTCGCTGGCTTCAGAAATATTAGAAACTGCTTTTCCTAAAACCCATTCATTGGGTCGTATATTAGGTAACATACTATCACCCTCTACTTGAAACCCTCTATACGTAGCATTTCGGTACTCTGGTAATGGAATATTAAAAGCCGGCAGCGTTTCATACCAACCAACATCGTGAACATTATTTGGATACCCAGCTGCAGCCTTTTGGTTGACTAAAAGTATGGTTTCTTTTTCTTGTTTGTCCATGGTTATCACTTTCGGACTCACGTTTCCATTATTCACATCTAAGTATTGGTTAAAGCTTTTACCGAATAGCCATAACGGATTAATAGTAAACTGATGTAATAATTCCATTACGGCTTTACCTGATATTTTTGTCTTTCCTCGCTCAATATCGGCCGTTGTAGTGCCAATCTGCAATAACTCGGCAAAGGAGTGTTGCGTATGATTTTGCTCTTCACGAACTTGTTTAAACCGCTTTGCTTCAATAGATACACTTTTTTCCATAGTTCGAATATACAATTTTTTGGAATATATCCAACAAAAAACGGATTAAAGCCAATAAAAAACAACTTAAAGGGTATCAAAATAATTTTTCCATCAAGGCAACACAAGTAAAAAAATAAGTATTTTTGAATATTATTAATCACTAATCACAAACATTATGAAAAAAGTATTTTTATCTTTTGCAGCATTAGCATTAGTTGCATCGGTTTACTCTTGTAGAGAAACAAATGAAGAAAAAGCAGAAGACAATATGGAACAAATGGCAGACGACATGGAAGACGCTGCTGAAGATACAGGTGACGCAATGGAAAATGCAGCTGAGGAAACCGGCGAAGCTATGGACAATGCTGCTGATGAAGTAGAAGACGAAATGGAAGGAAACGACGATATGTAATTTATCGTTTAAAAAAACAAAAAAAGCCCTCTTTTTAAATTAAGAGGGCTTTTTTTATAGAGTATTCCGTTGTTATTTTTCAACTATAATAAATTCAGATCTACGATTGCGTTCGTGTTCTTCTTTTGTGCAAGAAACGCCATTGGCGCACTTATTTAGCAACTGAGACTCTCCGTAGCCCTTTCCTGTTATTCGAGATGCATCTATACCACCTTCTTGTATTAAATAGTTAATTGTCGATTTTGCTCGTCTATCTGACAGTTTTTCGTTATAACTATCACTACCTCTACTATCGGTATGCGATCTTACATCAATTTTTACAGTTGGGTACTTTTTTAAGTATGTAATAATCTTTTGTAACTCAAGTGTTGCATCTGTACGAATATCACTTTTGTTTAGATCGAAATTTATGGGTTTTAAATCTAACAACTTAAAAAGGTCTTGTCCTACCTTGTCTTTATTCATGTTTTTAGGGCTTAAAAACACTTTTGATGTAGTTATTTTGTTAGGCTCTTCTGTCGTTGCCACATTTTTTTCAGAAGAAATATACTCATCTTTCTCTGAACGTAATGTATACCCTTCAGAACACGCTACATTCATAAAATTAAAAGCTCCTTTACTATCTGAAGTTTGCTCTGCTACTTTTTCGTTCTTAGCATTGTACAACTCTACTTTTACTTTAGGTAAAACATTACTTGTGTTTTCATCATAAGCAACACCCTTGATAGTCTGAAGGCAAGGAGTTAATAACGGTTTAAGTTGAGTAAGCCTATAAATATCATCATCATTATTCTCTCCTCTATTTGAAGCAAAATACCCTGTTTTGTTTTCTTCATCAATTATAAAAGTGAAATCATCTTTATCACTATTTATAGGCTTTCCAATATTTTGCACTTCTGTAAATACATTTTCATCGTTCTGAAATGCCACAAATACATCAAGACCTCCTAAGCCAACGTGACCATCGGACGCGAAATATAAGTTTCCGTTTTTTGCTACAAAAGGAAAAGTTTCCCTTCCTTCGGTATTAACAGCATCACTTAATTGTTCCGGAACTCCAAAACCGTCTGAATCTATCGTTACTTTGTAAAGATCAGACATTCCTTTTCCCCCAGGCATATCTGAGGAAAAATAGAGTGTTTTCTCATCCGGACTTAGTGCCGGATGTGCTACAGAATACTCATTACTGTTAAATGGCAATTCTTCTACATTCCAAACTCCTTTTCTTTTATGAGCTACGTAAAGTTTTAAATGATTTATACCCGTTGTATCTTTCCCATATTCATTGTTCGTATAATTACTTCTCGTAAAATACATTGTTTTGCCATCTTGACTAAAAACTGCGGTAGATTCGTGGTATTTGGTATTTATTTTAGAATCAAATTTGTTTTGTTGTCCAGAAGAAGCTGAAACTGCATATAAATTGAAAAAAGGTTTATTATTCCATTCGCTAATACGCTTAATAGGACCTCTTGTGGAGCGATTTGAAGCAAATACCAAAGTGTCTCCATACATAAACGGGGCAAAATCTGAGCTTTTTGAATTAAACGATGCAATTTCTATTTGAAATCTTCCAGAATTTTTTTCAATCTGTTCAAGGTAATTTTTATTGGCAGTAAACAACTTTGCTCTCGTGTCAGATGTTTTTAAAGTTTCTAATTTTTTCATGACTTCATTAGATAACTCATATTGTTCCGTGCTTTTTAGAGACTGGGCATATCTATACAAGTAATCAGCCTCTGAAACTTCATGATTCTCAACGAGCTTTGCATACCACTTCGCTGCATTTTGATAATCAGCAGTAAAATAAAACGTATCTCCTAATTTTTTAAGTGTTTCAGCAGAAAGCTCTTTTTCATCTTTCGCAACCTTGAGGTAATCATCGGCAGCATCAACATAAGAAAGGTTCTTATAATTTTCATCGCCTTTTTTTATGGTCTTATTCTGTGCATTAACACTTAGGTTAACACAAAGAAGCAGCGTAAAGAGTATTGTTATATATTGTTTCATAATAAATCTTTTTTATAAAATTAAAAGAATCTAGGAGATACCATTTGATTGTTTCTATTAAACAGTTCGAACCGTAAAAACACCTCAAAAGAGCCGTCGTTATATTGCTGCAACTCAGTAGTTTCTCTATCATAAGCAAAGCCCAACATGAGTCGATCACTTACTTGAAACCCTACGATACCACTAAATGCTGCACTCCATCGATAAGCAGCACCTAATGTGATTTTCTCTTTAATTAAAAAATTAGCCGAAACATCTACCTGCAAAGGAGCGCCTTTCACAAGTTTGGTTAGTAATGCCGGTTTAAATTTAAAATCGTCATTTAAATCGAACGCATACCCTGTAATTAGGTAGAAATTTATTTTTTCTTTGGCTGTAGAACTACTGTTATTGCTATTATTAGACTCATCAAAATGTTCTGTTTCAAGAATATTTGGAGCACTTAACCCAAGATAAAATTTATCTGTATAATAATAAGCTCCTATTCCTACTTGTGGAGAAAATTTGTTGTCGATGAATATTTCAGAACCAGGGTCAGATCCATTTTCGGCACCTGTATTAGCTCTATTACTGTTTACATCTAACAAATGTGCTCCTCCTTTTAATCCTAATGCTAATTTCCCTCTTTCTGAAATATCTAAAGTATAACTAAAATCGATATCTACGTACGTTTCTTCTGATATAAATATTTCATCCCTCACAATATTTAAACCCAATCCTACTCGTTTTCCGGTAGGTGTATGCATAGATGCTGTATATGTAGTAGGAGCGCCATCTAACCCAACCCATTGACTTCGGTAGAGGCCAACAAAACTAAATACATCTCTTGAACCTGCATATGCAGGGTTTATACTTAAAGTGTTGTACATATACTGGGTATATTGAGCGTCTTGTTGCGAATAAGAAGTTTGCACAACCAACCCCACAATCAATATGATTAACAGTTTAAATTTAAAATTTCTCATAAGTAAGTTTATTTAACCTATCAAGTGGTTGCCTGATAGGTATTATATTTTTTATGCTTTTATTTTCTATTGATGTATAATGGGCCTGCTTGTTTTTGGGTTTCACCATTATTATCTACATAAATAATTATGTAATAGTAGGTACCAACAGGTAGTTCTTTGTCCTTTTGAATAGTTACCCGTCCATTAGAAATTCCTCTAAAGAAATTTCCTGATGTACCATACCCTTTAGTATCATATACTTTAACTCCCCATCTATTATAAATCTCTACTGTATTATTTGGGAAATTTTCGATACCGTCAATACTAAACACATCATTAACACCATCGCCATTAGGAGTCATTATATCATACACCTTAATATCATTAATGAAAGCTTCAAGATAATCTGGAATATCATTATTATTATCATCGCCAAGTTCATCTCCATTAATGATCGTATCGCCATCACAATCTAATAATAACCAAGCATCACTAACTATCGATAAATCCTGATTATTGACATTGAAATCACAAGGATCGTTAGGATCGGTTCCATCGGAAACTTCATCGCCATCTAATACTCCATCGCCATCTGTATCTTCATCTAATGGATTCGTTCCGAGAGTAATTTCATCGCCATTGGTAACACCATCGTTATCACAATCAAGATCATTCCAACTGTTATCTACAGCAACTGCCTGACTTGACAACACAAAATCACAAGGATCATTAGGGTCGGTTCCATCTGAAACTTCATCTCCATCTAATACTCCATCACCATCTGTATCTTCATCTAATGGATTCGTTCCGAGAGTAATTTCATCGTCATTGGTAACACCATCGTTATCACAATCAAGATCATTCCAACTGTTATCTACAGC